>JASUSX010000067.1 GCA_030445875.1 Clostridia bacterium | reverse complement strand
TTGGGCCAGGTAACCGGCAGCCCGCAGGGCGGCCAGGAACTCCTCCAGGGCCTCCTGCCAGGGCCGGCTGGTGACAAAAACCTTGCGTTGCAACAACAACCCTTCCTTCCCGCTGCTAAAAGAGCTCGACCTCTACTATGGCGCCGGCTTCCAGACCTTCTTCCTCCAGGGGGACCAGGACCAGGCCGTCGGCCTGGACCAGGGACGAGATTATACTCGAACCACCGGGTACAGGCAGGGCCACCCACCCCGCTGGGCCCGCTTCCAAGCGGACGCGGATGTAGTCTTCGCGGCCCGGGATGGAGGTGACCTGGCGGCCCAGGGCCGCCGTTACCGTCCCGGCCCCAGTGCGGCGATTATAGCCCCCGTAACGTAACAGGGGAGCGATTAGAATCCTGAAGACGACCATGGCCGAGACGGGGTGCCCCGGCAGGCCGACGACCATCTTTCCCCCGGCCACCGCCGCCACTGTGGGTTTGCCCGGGCGGATAGCCACCCCATGAAAGAGAAGTTCCGATTCGCCCAGGCCTTCCACCACCCGTACGGTCAAATCCCGGGTGCCCACTGAGCTACCCCCCGAGAGTAGGACCAGGTGGTTCTCCGCCAGGGCAGATCGCACCCTGGCTGTGAGGTCCTGCAGGTCATCCGGGGCAATGCCGTAGAGGGTAGCCCTGGCGCCGCACTCCCGCACCAGGGCGGCCAGGGTGGAGGAATTTATATCCCGCACCTGGCCGGGGCCAGGCTCGTCCTCCGGCGCTACGATCTCATTGCCGGTAGCCAAGATACCCACCCGCCAGGGCTCATATACCGTCACCCTGGTTACCCCCAGGCTGGCCAGGACCCCCAGGTCCTGGGGCCGCAAAAGGTGGCCTGCCGGCAGGACGGTGCTGCCAGCCCGCACATCAGCGCCCTGGCGCACCAGGTCCTGCCCCGGGGCTACAGGCTTAAACACGGCAATCAGCCCTTCCCCGGCGACATCTGTGTTTTCGATCATCACCACGGCGTCAGCCCCCGGGGGCAACATACTGCCCGTCGCTACGGCCGCTGCCTCGCCGGGGCCGACGGTAACCGCCGCCGCCCGCCCCATAGGCACCTCCCCGGCCAGGCGCAAAAATACGGGCTCACTCTCCCGGGCGCCGAAGGTGTCGGCCGCCCGGACTGCGTAGCCATCCATGGTCGCCCGGGTAAAGCCGGGGACATCCTCCCGGGCTATTACCGGCCGGGCCAGTTCCCGGCCCAGGGCTTCCAGGAGGGACAGGGTCAATTCCTGCCTCCCCGGCAGGGGCCAGTAACAGACCAGCTTTTGCTGCGCTTCGGCCCGGGTCACTACCTGAAAGAGTTCCATGATCCCTCTAGCTCCCTGTTATTCGAAACATCCCAGCTGGCACTGGATAATCTTGATTTTAAGGTCATCAGCGGCCTGCCCCACCTCGCGCATGGGCACCTGCAGGCGGCGGGCCACTTCCTGGGCCACCGCGCAGGGCAGCTTGCCGCCGTGGCTGGCTGCCGCTTCCTTTACCGCTGCCTGGATTGTCTCCTGGTTGGCCATAAAAACTCCCTCCCTGTAATCAGCGATCCGGCCTGCTGCTATCCCTTTTGCTAGGAAGCGTCTCCCTTAACCCAAGCTGCTAAAAACTTCAGGCACCCGGATGGGGTGCCTGAAGTTACGCCCCTGGCTTTGCCAGGAAGAAAACTCCTTTCCCATTCCGGGAGGCAGGCCGGTTTCCCCGCCCACCCCGTCGCTGCCTGTTAACAGGCAGGAGGCCAGCGGCCATAGCTGTCAAACCTTAGGCCAACTGGCTCGGAGGTCTATTTAATTATGTTTATTGTAGCATAACCAGGAACAGGTGACAAGCCAATCTGTCGGTTTACTCTGTTTGCCAGGGTGTATATGGCCGGCGGACGTTACCTGGCGTAGCCAGGCTATTTCTTGCTTACCAGTTCGCAGAGCTTTTCGGTGGCGTAGTAGGCCTCAGCGCCGGTGACTATACCCTGGGGATCGCTGCCGGTTTTCTCCAGGGGCAGGAGGCCCAGGGCGCCGGCCCGGATCACGGCTGTCGCCGGATCCATGGAGGCCACATCCTCACCCAGGTAGGTCAGGAGGAGGCGGGCTGCCGCCTCCCGGGTCAGGGGTTCCTTTACCAGGTAGGATTGCAGGGCCGCGGCCTTCGCCGTCACCAGGTCCTGCCGGCCAATAGCCCTCTTCAGGGCGCTGCCCGTCAGGTAATAAAAGCTGACTCGTTCCATCGGGTCGTCCAGCTTCCACTCATTATTATAGCCGGCGACGGTGAGGCCCCAGCGGTTGACGAACTCCAGGGCGGTAAAGGCCCAGTGTTTTTCCAGGGGATTTTTTATATTAAAGTCCTTCAGGTAAGCGCCGCTCCGGGTTAGCATTTTCTGGATAGCCCGGATATCCCCGGGGCTGGCCGCCAGTTCCCGGAAGCTTCGGTTAACCTGCAGGGAATAAACCGCTGCCACCCCGGCGGCATCGCCCGTGGCCATACCGATGGGCACCACCCGGGCGCTGCCCGCGGCCAGGTGGGTGTAGCCGGCCGAGCGGCCCACCACCAGCAGGTTATCTACCACCTGGGGCACCAGGGAGCGGAAGGGTATGCTGTAGACCTCCGGGCGGCCGTAGACGTAGCCGCTATCCTGGGGCGAGGTCGCCTGCACGTCCACCGGGTAAGACCCCAGGGCAATGGTATCGGGAAAGTAACGGTTAAAGACGACGTCATTCAAATCGAGCTGGTAGAGGGCCTTGATATGGCGGGTTTCCCTGACGTAGAGCTCTGGCGCTGACCCCAGAAGCCGTGCATTGTTAAAGCCCGGCATTTTGGCTTGCAGGAAAGCAGTAATAGCTGGCAATTCCTGGCGGGCCAGCTCCATGGCCTGGGCCCGGGACGCTGCACTTAGCCCGTCAACGCCAAAGATGTGCAGGGCGTTAATGAGGACCGTGCCATCACGCTGGCGGGCGATGTTCAAACCTCGCAGGCGCAGCCTGGTAGTAGAGGGTTTATACTGGGTAGCAATGGAGGCAAAACCCCAGGCTGCCCGGTCGGAGATCCTGCCGTCCTTAACCTGCCCGCTACGGACGGCCTGCTCCAGGGCTGCCCAGTCAACCCCTCCCAAGTGGAAGACCAGGGTTACCGCCTGGCGCCGCTCCTTCTCGCCCATATCCTCGGCGCCTACGGTATAGGGGACGCCAGCGGCGGCGGCGACATCGGCATCCTGGGTGGCGTCGATCACCCGGCCAGCATAGAACACCATTTCCTCGCCACCCTTAACAGCCTTGATACCCTCCAGTTTATGGCCCGCCAGGACAGGAGCCTGAAAAGTGGTATTCAGGCTGACGGCCAGGTTGGGGTAACGGCCCACCATGGCCGCCAGCACCTCTTTGGCTGTGGCCACATCAAAAATGGTACCCCCCACCTGTTGGTAAAATTGCATGAAGGTCCCCCGGGTCAGGAGTTCATGTTTGGGTCCGTAGTTCATATCAATAAAGTTTAACCAGCCATAGGTAAAGAGTCCCCCCAGCCCGTCGCGTTTTTCTACCAGGAGGACCTTCACCCCCTGGCGGGCGGCGGAGATGGCTGCGGCCACTCCTTCCGGCTGCCCGCCGACCACCAGGACGTCATAACTGGCGCCCGATACCGGCTCCGGTGCCGGCGGGAAACGGGAGGGGTCAGGTTCGGGAGGAATAAAGCCCCACCAGGTCTGGTAGCCCCAGCCGGCCAGGGCCAGCAGGAGCAGGCCGGCCGCCAGGATAAGCATCAGTTTCTTTTTGCCCTGCACAAAACTTACCGCCTTTAATTTCTTTTTCCCGCCTTTAACTTTAGGCCGGGCCTTAAAATCTCCACATCCGTAATCACTATTTGCACCGGGCGGTCGTGGGCTTCCGGGTAAACGTCAGGGACCAGCTGCTCCCTGAAAGCCAGGGCTATGGTTGTGGCCCCGGGCCTCAGGGTGGCCAGGAAGCGATCGTAATACCCGCCCCCGTACCCCAGGCGGTTGCCGTCCCGGTCGAAAGCCACCCCCGGTACGATCACCAGGTCAATTAATTCCGGTGCCAGGGGCCGCACCCTTTCCGGCCGCGGTTCCAGGATGCCCCAGGTTCCAGGCTGCAGGTCGGCAGGGAAGTGAAGGATCTCCGCGGCTATGAGCTGCCGCCCCTCCCGGACACAGAGGGGGACAGTCGCCCTTTTGCCCCCGGCCAGGGCTGCTTCTATCAAAGGGGGGGTGGCCACCTCGCTGCCAAAGGAGACGTAACTCATAACGATGGCAGCCTGCTGCCAGGCAGGCAGAGCCAGGACTTTTTGGACTATTATCTCGCTTCTGGCTTGCCTTACCCCTTCCGCCAGGGCGTCCCGCCGGGCTATAATCTCTTGCCGCAGTTGCTTTTTCTGCCAGCTTAGATTATTTGACATGGAGCGCTAGATTCCTCCTGCTTTATGTCCACAGCTTTTTCCACAGCTTAAAGCCTTGCCCGGCAAGGCTTTAAGCCAATTATCCACTCCTGCCAGGAAAAAGCAGACCCCCACAGCCTGATAATTATTCACACCTCTAGAGGCCTGGATTCCGGGTTAATCACAGGTTTTTGCACATTATCCACAGGGCAAGTCGTCCACAAAAACAACCGTTCAGGTCCCAGAAGGAGTCCTAGGACGGCCTGTAACCTGTTAATAAAGTGTTAAATCGGGGATGGCGTTCAAGTCCAGGGGGGCAAAATCGCGGCGCAGGTACTGGTAATAAGCAGCGCAGGCGATCATCGCAGCATTATCGGTACATAAAATGGGCGGCGGGCAAAAAACAGGCACACCGGCTTCCTGGCCGGCGGCCGTTAATTCTCCCCGTAAAGCGCCGTTGGCCGCCACCCCGCCCGCCAGGAGGATGGCCCGGGCCGCCCCTTGCCTGGCGGCCTGGATTGTTTTGGCTACCAGGACCTCGACTACTGCGGCCTGGAAGCTGGCGGCGACATCAGCCCGGTTCACTTCCGTACCTATCTGCCGGGCGTGGTGAAGGTAGTTGATTACCGCCGATTTCAGGCCGCTGAAGCTAAAGTCCAGGCTCCCCTCCTCCAGCCAGGCGCGAGGAAAAGAAATAGCTCGCGCATCGCCTGCCCGGGCTAGTTTCTCCAGCTCCGGGCCGCCCGGGTAGGGCAGGCCCAGGACGCGGGCGACTTTGTCAAAGGCCTCCCCGGCCGCGTCATCCCGGGTGGAACCCAGGATGCGTCGCTCCGTGTGACTTTGCAGGTAGACCAGGTTGGTATGGCCGCCGGAGACCACCAGGCAGACGGCCGGCAGGGGTAAATGGGGGTATTGTAAAAAACCAGCATAGATATGGCCCAGCAGGTGGTGGACGCCGATAAGGGGTTTATCCAGGGCGTAGGCCAGGCTTTTGGCGTAGGCCAGGCCTACCAGTAAAGCTCCTACCAGCCCGGGGCCATAGGTAACCGCCACGGCGTCCAGGTCAGGGAAAGCCAAACCAGCAGTAGCAAGGGCCTCCTCCACCACCGGGACGATATCCTCCATATGGCGGCGGGAGGCGATCTCCGGTACCACGCCGCCGAAGCGGCGGTGGGTGGCTATCTGGGAAGCGATAATGTTGGCTTTTATGGCCACGCCGTCGGCCACGATAGCGGCCGCAGTTTCATCGCAGGAAGTCTCAATGGCTAGAATATTGTTCACCGCTCCCCGGGCCCTTCTCCTTAAGAAAGTGTTTCCACATAATAATGGCGTCTTCGCGGTTGTCGTTGTAATAACCCCGCCGCACCCCGGCCCGGTAAAAACCGAGGCGTTCGTAGAGGCGCTGGGCGGGCAGGTTGGAAACCCTGACCTCCAGGGTCATCCGGTCGGCACCCAGGTACATGGCCTCCTGCACCAGGACATTGAGCAGGATTTCCCCCACGCGCCGGCCGCGGTAATCAGGGTGGACGGCGACATTGGTTATATGGGCTTCGTCGAGAATGATCCACATACCGGTATAACCTACTACTTGCCGGCCTGCCAGGGCTACGTAGTAGTAAGCAAAGTTGTTATTATAGATCTCATTTAAGAAGGAGTGGCGCGTCCAGGGGGTGGGAAAGGAAACCCGTTCGATGGCCAGCACCCCGTCCAGGTTTTCCCCACTCATGGGCACGACCTTTATTTCGACCGGGCCTGCCTCTCCGCCGGCGATGGGCGGAGGTAAAACGGCTTTAACTGGAAAATGTCGTCCGCTGCCCCGGCCCGCAGGCGCTGCCAGCCCAGCCTGGCTATCTGCGCTGCCCGTGGCAGGGTACCGGTGGAGGGGAGAAAACGTGCCCGAGGACCCAGTGACTGCCAGGCCTCCCAGTAGGAGGTTACCCCATCGCCTAAAAAATACACCGGCTGTGTGTAGGACTCTAAGGAGGTGACCAGCGAGTGAGGATCCAGGGCTTGATAGGGGGTTAAACGGCATATCTCTCCCTCCTGCCAGCGATAAAGGGCCGTATATACCTCATCCCGGCGCGCGCACAGGACCGGGCAGACCAGGCCCGGCACCTCCCAAGCGTTCCAGGCCAGGCTATCTAAGGTAGGAATACCAGCCACGGGTTTTTGGGCCGGGTGGGCCAGCCCTTTAACTGTGGCCAGGCCGATGCGCAGGCCGGTAAATGACCCCGGCCCCAGGGACACCGCCAGGCCATCCAGGTCAGCCACCTGCACGCCGACCTCGCGTAGCATGGCAGCAAGCATGGGCAACAGGCGTTGGGAATGGTTCTTCTGAGTATTAAAAAACAATTCGGCCACCAGGCGGTCGTCATCCATTAAAGCCACCCCGGCAACCTGGGTGGAGCTATCAACCCCCAGGACCAGCAATCTGCCTCAACTCCTCCAGGATACAGTGATAGCGTGGCCCCCTGGCCGCGAAGGTAGCCAGGCGGCCTCCCGCTGGATCATATGCTAGATAAACATCCAGGTATTCCGGGGGTAACAGGCCCTCCAGGCGTTCTCCCCACTCTACCGCCGTCACTCCCTGGCCGTAAAAGTATTCATCCAGGCCCAGCTCCAGGGCCGCAGCCGGCCCCTCCAGGCGGTATACGTCAATGTGGTAAAAAGGAAGGCGGCCCTGGTGTTCCTGGATCAGGGTAAAGGTGGGACTGGTTACGGTCGCCTTTACCTCCAGGCCCCGGGCCAGGCCCTGGGCCAGGGTGGTCTTGCCCGCTCCCAGCTCTCCTCTTAAAATAAGTACATCCCCCGGTCCCAGGAGCCGGCCCAGAGCCGCGCCCAGTTCCCGGGTAGCCCCGGCGTCCTGAAGCCTTATTTGCACCATGGTTCACCCAAAATCTATTATTACCAGGTTACCGTGGTCCCAGTCTGGTTAACCCGGCAGACCCACGGTTCACACCACCTAGATACTTATCTGGAAACTCCATGGATAGTTGTTCTACCTGCTCGGAACGGTAGACCTGCCGCAGGCTCTTGAAATCCTCCCACACTGGCCTCTTCTTGCTGGCATCCCGCAGCAGGGCGGCCGGGTGAAAGGTGAGCAGGTAACGGATACCATCCCTGGTGATCCACTGGCCCCGGAGCCGGGTGATGCTGGCCCCCGGGGCAATTAAAGCCCGCATGGCCACAGCACCCAGGCAGACGATAATCCGGGGTTGGATCAGCTTGATCTGCGCCTCCAGGATGGGCCGGCAGGCCTGCACCTCGGCCGGAAGGGGCTGGCGGTTCCCTGGCGGTCGGCATTTAACGATATTGGTTATATATAGTTCGGCCCGTTGCAAGCCAGCGGCAGCCAGGATGCGGTCCAAAAGCTGCCCGGCTGGCCCGACAAAGGGCCGCCCCGCTTCGTCCTCCTGGGCCCCGGGTCCTTCACCCACCAGCATCAAATCCGCCCGGGGATTGCCCTCGCCAAAGACAACCTGCCGGGCGTGGCGCCGCAGGGGGCACCCCTGGCAGGACAGGGCTTTCTCTCGTAAGGTTTCCAGGTCCATAGGCAACACCTTAAAAGTTAACTTCTACCCCGGCGGCCATAATCCTGCCAGCAGGAAAATAATCTTCAGGCCCGGGACTGCCGGACAGCGGCCAGGAGTTCCCGCGCCGCGGCGGTAATATCCGGGGCTCCGATAACGGCAGAGATAACGGCGACGCCGTCGGCCCCCGCAGCCATAACCCCGGCAGCGTTACTGCTGTTGATGCCCCCAATGCCCACAATGGGGACGGTAACTGCCTCCCGGATTGCCTTTAACCCGGCCAGGCCGATGGGTTCGCCGGCGTCCCCTTTACTGCTGGTGGCAAAGAGGGTACCCACCCCCAGGTAATCCGCGCCGTCGGCTACGGCCTGCCTGGCCTGGTCTACCGTCCCTACTGATACCCCCAGGATCCTGCCCGGCCCCAGCAGCCGCCGGGCTATAGCAGCCGGCAAATCCTCCTGGCCGATATGCACACCGTCGGCTTCTACGGCCAGGGCTACATCCAGGCGATCGTCAATAATAAAGGTCGCCCCGGCGGACCGGGTCAACTCCCGGATCTCCCGACCCAGGGCAACCAGTTGCCGGGCCGGCAATTCCTTCTCCCGCAGCTGGATAGCTGTAGCGCCTCCGGCCAGGGCCTGGCGCACCAGCTCCAGGGTCGGCCGTCCTCCACCCAGGCTGGTCGTAATAATTACATACAAATCCCACGGCAACATACTCCTCATCCTCCTGCAAAAAGGTGTACGTAAACAGGAAAGCCACCTGCCTACTAAAGGCAAGCGGCTTATTCTTCGCTATTAGGGTGCCAATTTCCTGCAGGTTGGTTCCTCTTGGGCCAGCAGCTCCCTTACCTTGCCCTTCAACTCTTCCAGATCAAAGGGCTTATAAATAAAATCGCTGGCTCCCAGGCGCCAGACTTCAGCCAGGGAAGCGGCCTCTACATAAGCAGTCATGATAATTACCTCAGTAGCCGGCGCCAGGGCCTTAATCCTGGGCAAGGCCTCCAGCCCGCCCATAATCGGCATTTTAATATCCATGATGACTACTTCCGGCCGCCAGCGCTCTACCTGGCGCAAGGCATCCCGCCCGTTCACAGCCGTAATCACCTGGTAACCCTCTTCCTGAAAAACCAATTGCAGGAGCGAGCGAACTCCATACTGGTCATCAACGATCAATACTTTGGGCAAGTTGTTTTTCCCCCCAGAACTTGCACAAAAACATTGTATCCGGGATCCGC
>JASUSX010000066.1 GCA_030445875.1 Clostridia bacterium | reverse complement strand
GTGGTCTACGCCACCGATTACCAGTATATGTGCTCTGACCCGGGCCAGGAACTCATCCGCAAGGCTATTAAGGAGCAGCGCCTGGATCGGGTGGTGGTTGCATCCTGCTCGCCCCGGCTTCACGAGCCGACCTTCAGGAAGACCTGCGAGGGCGCCGGGGTCAACCCCTACCTTTTTGAAATGGCCAACATCCGGGAGCAGTGCGCCTGGGTGCACGCCAAAGATAAAGAAGGGGCGACCCGGAAGGCCATTGACCTGGTGCGAACGGCGGTGGCCAAGGTCAACCGGGACGCGCCCCTCTCACCGGGTACCATCCCCGTTACCAAGCGCGCCCTGGTCATCGGCGCCGGCATTGCCGGTATGCAGGCCGCCCTGGACATCGCCGACACCGGCTACGACGTGGTCCTGTTAGACCGGGAACCGACCATCGGCGGTAACATGGTGCGGCTGGACAAGACCTTCCCCACCCTGGACTGTTCTGCTTGAATAAGCACGCCGAAAATGGTTGCTGCGGCGCAGCACCCTCACATTCAACTGGTAACCTATGCTGAAGTCGAGAATGTGGCCGGCTATGTCGGCAACTTTGAAGTCACCATCCGTAAAAAAGCCCGCTCTGTGGACCCGGTCAAGTGCACCGGCTGCGGCACCTGCTGGGAGAAATGCCCCACCAAGGTGGAGAGCGAGTTCGACCTGGGTTTAGGTAAGCGCAAGGCCATTTACCTGCCTTTCCCCCAGGCGGTGCCGGCGGTGCCGGTTATCGACCGCGAGCACTGCCGCCAGTTTACCAAAGGCAAGTGCGGCGTCTGCCAGAAGGTCTGCCCGGCCAAAGCTGTGGACTACGAGCAGCAGGACGAGGTAGTGACGGAGAAATTCGGGGCCATTGTGGTGGCCACGGGTTATGACCTCTTCCAATGGGAAGAGGTTTACGGCGAGTACGGTTACGGTAAATACCCGGATGTCATCACCGGGATGCATTTCGAGCGGCTGAACAACGCCTCCGGCCCTACCGGCGGTAAAATTGTGCGGCCCTCGGACGGCAAAGAACCCCAGACCGTGGTCTTCATCAAGTGTGTTGGCTCCCGCGACGAGGCCAAGGGAAAGAGCTACTGCTCGCGGGCCTGTTGCATGTATACGGCCAAGCACGCCCACCAGGTGCTGGAGAAGATCCCCGGTGGCCAGGCCATCGTCTTCTATATGGACATCCGCACCCCGGGCAAGGCCTACGAGGAATTCCTCCAGCGTACCGTCCACGAAGGGGCCGTCTACGTGCGCGGCCGGGTGAGCCGGGTCTTCCAGGAAGGCGACAAGCTTATCGTCCGCGGTGAGGACACCCTGCTCGGCCGCCAGGTGGAGGTAGCGGCGGACATGGTGGTCCTGGCCACGGCCATGGTCCCCAGCCAGGGCTGGGACCAGGTGGCTAAAATGCTGGGTCTACAGGCCGACAAAGACGGCTTCTTCCAGGAGGCCCACCCGAAGCTCAGGCCGGTGGAGACCTTTACCGCCGGTGTCTTCCTGGCGGGGGCCTGCCAGGGGCCCAAGGACATCCCCGACACCGTGTCCCAGGCCAGCGCCGCTGCGGTGAAGGTCTGCCAGCTCTTCGCTAAAGACGAGATAGCCACCGACCCCATGGTGGCCGTGGTAGATGAAAGCATCTGCTCCGGCTGCGCCATGTGCGAGAAGATCTGCCCCTACAAGGCCATTACCATCAAGACCATTACCGAAAGGGTGGCCGGCAAGCAGGTGAGCCGCCGGGTGTCCTCAGTCAACAGCGGCCTGTGCCAGGGCTGCGGCGCTTGCTCGGTAGCCTGCCCGTCCAGTGCCATGAACCTGAAGGGCTTTACCAATGAACAGATCCTGGCGGAGGTGGATGCAGTATGTCTGTAGCGGCTGCGGAAAAAGGCTGGGAGCCCAAAATCGTCGCCTTCTGCTGCCACTGGTGCGCCTACGCCGGCGCCGACCTCGCCGGCCTCAACCGGTTGCAGTACCCGGCCAACGCCCGTATCGTGCGAGTGCCCTGTTCCGGCCGGGTCAACCCCCAGTTTGTCCTGCGGGCCTTCCAGCGCGGCGCCGACGGCGTGCTGGTAGCCGGCTGACACCCCGGCGACTGCCACTATGTTAGTGGCAATTACTTCACCCGCCGCCGTTTCCTCGTCATGCAGCGGGTGCTGCAGTATATGGGCCTGGAGCCGGAGCGTTTCCAGGCGCGCTGGGTATCAGGTTCCGAAGGGCCGCGCTTTGCCGAGACCATCACCCGGCTGACGGAGGACATCCGGGCCCTGGGGCCCAACAGAAAGTTGAGGGATGGCGCATGAAGGGTATCCAGGAACAAATGCGGGCCCGGGCCCGGGAGCTGCTGGCGCAAGGTGCTGTGCAAATGGTTATCGGCTGGGAGAAGGGCACCTTCTGGTACCTGTCGCCGCCGGCCTTTGTCACCGACCCGGAGGATTGCGACCGCCTGGTGTGGGACGAGTTCTGCACCAACAACCTGGCCAAGTACCTCCTGGACTACAAGCACACGGGGGATAGAATCGCCCTCTTCGTCAAGGGCTGCGACGCCCGCGGCATTGTACGCCTGCTCCAGGACAACCAGATCGACCGGGAGAAGGTCTACCTCATCGGCATTAAATGCCCGGGGGTGAAGGACGGCCGCCAGGCGGCTGCCCTGGGGGAGGCCAGGCGGGGTGAGGTACCCCTGGCGGAGAAGTGCCGTTACTGCACCCACCCGGAGCCGGTCCTTTACGACGAGCTACTGGCGGGAGATGCCGCTGCCAGGGAGGCGGCGCCAGGGGAAGGTCGCTTTGCTGAAGTGGCCAAGGTGGAAGCCATGTCCCCCGACGAGCGCTACGCCTTCTGGACGGCGGCCTATGACCGCTGCCTGCGCTGTTACGCCTGCCGCAACGTCTGCCCGGCCTGCAACTGCCGCGAATGTATCTTCGACCGGTCGCAATCGGGCTGGTGCGGCAAACAGATGCAGCGTAGCGAGAATATGTTCTTCGCCATCACCCGGGCCATGCATGTGGCCGGCCGCTGCATAGAGTGCGGCGAGTGCGAGCGGGTCTGCCCGGAGGGTATTCCCATCATGGCCCTGAACAAGAAGATTATCAAGGATCTAAACGAGCTCTTCGGCGAATACGAGGCCGGGGTTGACCTGGAAAAGATGCCGCCCCTGGGCCAGTATAAGCTCGATGATCCCGAGGAATTCCACTAGGAGGGAGGTGGGGAAATGTTGAAGATTATTAGGGATAAACTACCGGAACTATTGACGGCCTGGGCCAGGGGGGCCAGGGTCCTTGTCCCCCGGGAGCGGGGCGGGACCAGGGTTTTCCTTCCCTGGGAGGGAGAGGGGGAGCTGGCTTTAGGCCAGGGTAACACCCTGGAGCCGCCCAAGGACCTCTTCTTTCCCCGGACGGAGACCATGTACCGCTACCAGGTGCAGGGTAAAGACGCCAGCCTGGCGGAAGAACCGGCCGCCGATGCCAGGCAGGTGCTGGTGGGAGTGCGTTCCTGCGATGCCAAAAGCCTTGCCATTATGGACGACGCCTTTCTCACGAAGGGCTATGTCGATGAATTCTACCGCCAGCGGCGGGAGAATACCCGCGTCATCGCCCTGGCTTGCACCGAGGCCAGCCCCACCTGCTTCTGCACCGCCTTTGGTATTGACCCCGGTCGCGCGGAAGGGGTCGATGTGCAGATGTGGCCGGTAGAGGGCGGTTACCTCCTGGAGGCCGTAACGGAGGCCGGTCAGGAACTCCTCCGGCAGGCCGGCGACCTCCTGGCAGAGGAGGGGGACGCCCAACCCCCGGCGGCAGCTGTGCCGCCGCTACAAGTCGATGTCAGCGGGGTAACGGAGAAACTGCAGCGGATGTTCGAGCACCCCTACTGGACGGCCGTCAGCCGCAAGTGTCTGGGCTGCGGCGCCTGCACCTACCTCTGCCCCACCTGCTATTGCTTCGACATCCAGGGGGAGAACCAGGGTGACAGCGGCTACAAGTTCCGCTGCTGGGACTCCTGCATGTTCTCGGAATATACCCGCATGGCCGGCGGTCACAACCCGCGGCCGTCGAAGAAGGAGCGCCTGCGCAACCGCTTCCTGCACAAGCTGCAGTACTTCCCGGAGCGCTACGGCAAGTTCGCCTGCGTGGGCTGCGGCCGCTGCCTGGATCGCTGCCCGGTGAATGTGGACATTACCCGGGTGATCCGTGAGGTCAAGGAGGTGACCCTGTAATGGCGGAAGCAGCGCGGGTCAATCCCCTGGTGCCCCAGGTGGGCCGGATTACAAGGATTATCGATGAGACCCCGGATGTGAAGACCTTCCATGTCACCACCGAGGCCGGTAAACCCTTTACCCCCATGCCCGGGCAACTGGCCATGCTGTCCCTCCTGGACGTGGGGGAGGCCATGTTCTCCATCACCTCCCAGGGGCTGGAGCACCTGGAGCTGGCCATCAAGAAGGTCGGGATGCTTACTGACGCCCTCCACGAGGCCGAACCGGGGCAGGCGGTGGGCATCCGGGGGCCCTACGGCAACGGCTTCCCGGTGGAGGAACTGAAAGGTAAAGACCTGCTTTTCATCGGCGGCGGTATCGGCCTGGCGCCGGTGCGCTCCCTTATTAACTACTGCATCGAGCACCGCCAGGACTACGGCCACCTGTGGATCATCTACGGTGCCCGCTCCCCGGCTGACCTGTGCTTCAAGGACGACCTCTTTAAAAACTGGCCGCAAGTGGAAAACTGCCGGGTGGACGTGACGGTGGATAAGGGTGACGCCGAATGGAAAGGCCACGAGGGTTTCGTACCGGCCTTTGTGGAGGAGCTGCACCCGGATCCGGCGGGCAAAGTGGCCATTACCTGCGGCCCGCCCATTATGATCAAGTTTGTCCTCCAATCTATGGAAAAGCTGGGCTATAAAGACGAGCAGATCATTACCACCCTGGAGATGCGTATGAAGTGCGGCATCGGCAAGTGCGGTCGCTGCAACCTGGGTAGCTGCTACGTCTGCCTGGACGGCCCCGTCTTCACCCTGGCCCAGCTGAAGCAGCTGCCGAACGAGTATTAAGGGAGTTAACCATGCCAGCTGACTACCATATCCACGGGCTGGCCCATGAGGGCCCGCCCCATACCGTGGAACGCCTTTTACCCTACGTAGAAGCAGCCCGAGCTGCTGGCCTTACGGAGATGGGCTTCGCCGACCACGACCGCTACCTGGACGGCCTGGACTTCAACGTCTTCCCTGAGCTGGAACGGGTAACGGGGGTACCCATCCGCGCCGGCCTGGAGGTGGACTTCCGGCCGGATAAAGACCTGGGCCGGGAGCTGGCCGGCCGGCCCTGGGATTACCTCATCGGCTCGGTCCACGCCATCGGTGCCTGGGAGTTCGACCGCCCCGGCCAGGAGTCCGGCTTTGCCGCCTGGGATATAGACGAGATCTATGCCACCTATTTCTACCTGGTGGCCCGGGCGGCGGCCAGCGGCCTCTTCCAGATCATTGGCCACCTGGATCTCATCAAAATCTACGGCCACCGGCCCCGCAAGCCGGTGGTGGAGCTGGCCGAGGAAGCCCTGCAGGCCATTGCCCGTAGCGGTGCCGCTATGGAGGTCAATACGGCCGGTTTGTTCAAACCGGTAGGGGAGATCTACCCGTCGCGGGAGCTCCTGGAACGGGCCTTCAGCCTCAATATCCCGGTGACCATCGGTTCCGATGCCCACGCCCCGGCCGAAGTGGGCCGGGAACGGGCCCGGGGACGGGAGTTAGTACGCCAGGTTGGTTATACCTCCCTGGCCACCTTTGCCGGCCGGCAGATGACCACCGTGCCCCTGGCTTGAAGGCCTTGACAGGGCCACGGTTTATCCTTATGATTATATTAAGAAAATTGAGGTGTCAAGGGGAGTAGCCCCGGAATAATCCGGTGCCAGGTTCGTCAGCACGGCGTTCAGCCCGGTCCTGGCAGGTAACGCGCGAGACCTTCACCGCCCTCGTTAAGGGCGATGGAGGTTTTTATTTTACCTCCAGGGAACGACCTCCAGGAAATATTATCGGAAAAGGGGAGAAACTATACTTATGCTCGATGTTATTCTGCTCTTAATCAGCCTGGGAGTTATCCTCCTGGGGGCCGAAGGGTTTACCAACGGCGTTGAATGGCTGGGGAAAAAGCTCAAACTGACGGAAGGCGCGGTGGGGAGCATCCTGGCGGCTGTAGGGACCGCCCTGCCGGAAACGATGATCCCCATTGTGGCCATTGTGTTCGGTGGCGGTGGTCACGCCGGGGAAGAGATCGGTATCGGTGCCATCCTGGGCGCACCCTTTATGCTCAGTACCCTGGCCTTTTTTATCACCGGCCTGGCCGTTATCTTCTTCCGCCACCGCCGGCCCAATTATCCCAAAATGAACCTGGATACGCGGACCATGAGCCGTGATTTGAGTTTTTTTCTCATGGTTTACGCTGTGGCCGTCCTGGCGTCTTTCCTGGGGGCCCACATCTGGAAGCAGATAATCGCCATCGGGCTGGTGATAGCCTACGCTACTTACGCTTACCTGACGGTGACCAACGGTCATACCCTGGAAGAGGGGGAAGAACTGAATCCCCTTTACCTGGCCCGCAAGGTAGCTGAGCCGTCCACGGTGGTGATTATTGCCCAGATTGCCCTGGCCCTGGGGATGATCGTCGGCGGCGCCCGCCTCTTCGTCAACGGGGTAGAGGACCTGGCGCGGATCATGGGTATCCCGCCCTTTGTCCTGGCCCTAATTATCGCCCCCATAGCCACCGAACTGCCGGAGAAGTTTAACAGCGTCATCTGGGTGGGCCGCGGCAAGGACACCCTGGCCCTGGGCAATATCACCGGCGCCATGGTCTTCCAGAGTTCCGTAATCCCGGCGGTGGGCATCACCATGACTAGCTGGGAGCTGACGCAAGGGGCCTTAATCAGTGCTGTCCTGGCCATTGTATCGGCCGGTCTCGTTTTCCTCCAGATCAATCGTCGCAAGTACCTGACACCTTATACCCTGGTAGGTGGTGGCGTCTTTTACGGGATTTTTATTCTCCTGGTCTTCAGTGGTTTTGTCCGTTAAATAAAAAAACAGCACTCCTCTGGTAGCAACTGTGTTCCCCCGGTACATTTTTCTGTCCCGGGGGTTTTATATTTTTAATGGGAGGCCGTTATAAGCGGGCATTATAAAGGGGGAGGGAATATATTGGAGCAGGAAAGGAAGGTGGCGTGGCCATGCCCCGGGTAGTGGTGACAGGTGGTGGCTGGGCGGGCTGTGCGGCGGCCCTGGCGGCCCGCCAGGCGGGGGCGGAGGTGACCCTGCTGGAGCGGGCGGATATGCTCCTTGGTACCGGCCTGGTGGGGGGTATCATGCGTAATAACGGCCGTTTTACGGCGGCGGAAGAGATGGTGGCCCTGGGCGGGGGCAGGCTATTTGCCCTTAGCGACAGCGCTGCCCGCCACCGCAATGTCGATTTCGCCGGCCACCGCCACGCCTGGCTTTACGATGTCGCCCGGATAGAACCCCTGGTCCGCCGCGCTTTGCAGGATGCAGGCGTAGAGGTGCACCTTTTAAGCCGGGTAACTGCCGTCAAGGCTGTAGGCGACAGCATGCAGGCGGTCCATACCGCGGGTGGCCAGACCTACTCCGGGGAGGCCTTTGTGGACGCCACCGGGACGGCGGGCCCACCCGCCAATTGCCGGCGCTATGGTAACGGCTGCGCCATGTGCATCTACCGCTGCCCTACCTTTGGCGGCCGTATGGGCCTGGCCGCCCTGGCGGGGATAAAAGAATACGCGGCCCTGCGGCGGGGTGGTGGCCGGGGGGCCATGAGCGGTTCCTGCAAACTGCACAAGGGTTCCCTGGCGCCCTGGCTGGTGGCCGCCATGGAGGAGAAGGGGGTAGCGGTCCTGCCCGTACCCCCTGACCAGCCGGGCAAAGGGGAACTCCTGCAGCGCAAGGCCTGCCAGCAGTATAATCTACCGGAATACGCGGCTAACATTATCCTCCTGGACACCGGCCCCGCGAAGCTTATGGCCCCCTTTTATCCCCTGGAGGCCCTGCGGCGGATCCCCGGCCTGGAAAACGCCCGCTTTGAAGACCCCTACGCCGGTGGTATCGGCAATTCAGTGCGTTACCTGGCTATGGTACCCCGGGACGATACCTTGCGCGTCCAGGGACTGGCCAATGTCTTTTGCGCCGGGGAAAGGGCCGGCCCCCTGGTAGGCCATACGGAGGCTATCGTCACCGGTACCCTGGCCGGCCATAACGCCGTCCGGCTGCTGGCCGGGCGGGAACTACTAGTTTTGCCGCCGTCCCTGGCTGCCGGGGATATTATCACCTTTACCCGTCGCCAGGTAGAAAAGGGCGATGGCCTTTACCAGCGCTTTACCTTTTCCGGCTCCATTTATTTTGAGCGCATGCAACAATTAAACCTCTATACTACCGAACCCGGGGAGATAAAGAAAAGGGTAAGTGACCTGGCCGGAGTTTTTGCCAAGCCGGTAGTAAGGTAGGAACGGTTCTCCCCTGCCTGCATCGCTTGGTCCGGCAAGGATTGACCTGGCAGGGAAGAACCATCACCCCTGGTTGGAGGAAAAATACGTTAAGTGGCGAATTGTTAACTTGAATGGCCTGCTTTTACCTGTTACCGGCAGGCACCAAGGATGGGAGAGGATCCCTTGCCAGCCGAATTATTGGCCCTGGCCACCACCGCCTTCGTAGTGGGACTTTCCGGCGCCCTGATGCCCGGACCGCTGCTAACCCTCGCCGTAGAAGAGAGTACCCGCCGGGGGGCCAGCGCCGGCCCCCTCCTGGTCCTGGGCCACGGTATTTTAGAATTGCTGCTGCTGGCCCTGCTCTTGATGGGCCTGGGCAATTACCTGGCCCATCCCGTCGTAAGCCGCCTGGTAGCCGTTCTGGGCGGGGCGGTTTTAATTTGGCTGGGGACGGGCATGATCCGCGGCGTCCGGCGGGGACAGGTCCGGCTCCAGCTGCAAGAAATGAGGGAGGATGCGCCCCTCCTGCCGCCGCGCCCGGTTTTACATACCATCACCGCTGGCGGGTTGATCAGCCTGGTCAACCCTTACTGGTTGCTCTGGTGGGCCACCATCGGCGCCGCTTTTGTCGCCCAGGCTGCCCGCCTGGGTAGTGCCGGGGTAGCCCTTTTTTTTAGCGGCCATATTTTATCCGA
>JASUSX010000065.1 GCA_030445875.1 Clostridia bacterium | reverse complement strand
AGCGTCGAAAAGATCACCGCTCCCCGGCGGCTGGCCAAACTGTTTAATTTTAGTGATGCCGAGGAAGTAATGCGGATTATCCGTTTGCGCCTGGTTAACGGGGAACCCCTCTTTGTGGAAAAAACCTATCTGCCCTATAGCGTATGCCAGCACCTGACCCTGGAGGAAGTCTCCCGGACGCCGGTATTTTACGACATCTTAACCCACCACTGCCATATCAAGATTAAAGGGGCTAAAAAGTTTATTGAACCTACCGTCGTGGATGAATTTGAATCTTTCCTGCTGGGGGTAAAAATGGGTATGCCTGCCCTGCTCCTGGAGCGAATAACCTATGCCGAAAGCGGGGAAGCCGTGGCCGTCTGCACCTGGATCGTCAGGGGCGATCGCTGCCGGCACTATGTGGATATAGATGTAGCCCGCGAGTAAAGTCAGCAACAGACCAGCTGGAGGGCCCTGAGCGGGAACGCCGGATCTCCACGGCGACGTAGTTAAAGCGGCCAGGCAGGGGCGCCCGGGGCTTTTTGACCCGGACCATCACCTCAGCCACCGGGAAGGCGGCCAGGATGCCGGCGGCAATGGCCTCGGCCAGGGCTTCCAGGAGCTTAAAGGGCCGGCCGGTAGTAATCTCCTGGACCAGGTGGTACACCTGGCTGTAATCGATGCTGGCCTCCAGGGCATCGCTGCAACCCGCCGGGGCCAGGTCCAGGAAAAGCTCGATATCAACAACAAAGGGCTGGCCCAGCTCCTGTTCGGCCGGGTAGCAGCCGTGGAATGCATAGAACTCCATGCCGTCCAGGATGATTTTATCCATACCGTGGACCTCTGCTTTATTTACCCCGGATCAATGCCATGGCCTCGGCCCGGGCGGCCTGATCGCGACGGAACAGGCCGCGTACGGCGGAGGTGATGGTGAGGTGGCCGGGTTTTTTGATGCCGCGCATACTTATGCACAGGTGTTCGGCTTCGATGACAACCATGACCCCGTAGGGGTTGAGTTTCTCCATGATAATATCAGCAATTTGCGAGGTTAAACGCTCCTGGACCTGGGGCCGCCGGGCGGCGGTATCTACCACCCGGGCGAGCTTGCTCAAGCCCGTTATCTTACCCCGCGGGATATAGGCCACATGGGCCTTCCCCAGAAAGGGTAGGAAATGGTGCTCGCAGATGGAATAAAGGGGTATATCCTTCACCAGCACCATCTCTTCGTGGTGCTCATCAAAGACCACCGTCAGCTCCTCGCCCGGGTCACGGTTGAGACCGGCCAGGATCTCTTCATACATATCGGCAATCCGGCGCGGTGTCTCCTTTAAGCCCTCCCGGTCCGGGTCCTCACCCACCGCCTCAATAATCATTCGCACTGCCTGGCGGATTTTTTCTTTATCCACGCCGCTTTCCTCCTGACCCTTAAAGCCTTGTTCGTTGACATTAAAGCACAATTCTCGCCGCCAGTCAATTGAACCAGGGAGGAAAATGGCTCTGCGAGGCGAATTATGTTTCATCCAGGAGAATATGGGGGTGGAAATATGGTTATGGCGGCCCACTATGCCGAACAACTGCGCTTTCTGGGTATCGGGGAAGAGGAACTGGCCCTCATGCACGGGGAAAGGGATATTTTTAGCCAGGAAGCAGATGCTGTCGTGAAGACCTTTTACGACCGGCTGTTACAGTACCCTTACCTCGCCGGGCTCATTAAAAGCAACAGTACCGTCGAGCGGTTGACCGGGACCCAGAAGGCCTACTTTATCAGCCTTACTTCACCGGCTATCGATGACGAGTACATATCCTGGCGCCTGCGTATTGGCCAGAAGCACCAGGAGGTTGGCCTCTATCCCCGCTGGTACCTGGGGGCCTATCGCCTGTACCTGAGTGAGATCCAGCGCATTGTCTGGCAGTACCATGGCCAGGACCCGGACCTGGCCCTGCGCCTCCAGGAGGCCTTTACCAAACGGGTCATTTTTGATATGCAGCTGGCCATCGAAAACTATATTACCGACCAGCTTCAGCACCTGACCCGCTTCCACGATGAAATTGCCGCTGTGGCCAGGATCATTGGCGATATTGCCGAGCAGACCAAGATCCTCTCCCTCAACGCTTCTATCGAGGCGGCCCGGGCCGGGGAGCACGGCCGTACCTTCTCAGTGGTGGCCCAGGCGGTGCGGGATCTGGCGGCCCGGACCTCCCAGTCAGCGAGGGATATTACCCAGAAGGTCCAGGAGAACCACCGGGTGCTGGCCAGGATGCAACAGCAGAAGGGGAAGTGAGCCCTGATTGGCTTACGGGGACTTGCAGGCTTATCTGGCCTGCCTGGAACAAAGGCATCTCCTGCAGCGGGTAAAGGTAGAAGTCGACCCGGTGCTGGAGATTGCTGCCATAACCGACCGGGTAGTTAAAACAGGGGGTCCGGCCCTCTTCTTTGAGCGGGTGAGGGGCTCCCAACTACCTGTTGTCACCAACCTCTTTGGTAGTTTTGAGCTGGTAAAAACCGCCCTGCAAATCGCCGACCTTGACGAGCCGGCAGGGCGGCTAAGGGGCTTACTTGACCTGCCAGCCGTACCTGGCGGCTGGCTGGGGAAGATCAAACAACTGCCGCGCCTGGCGGAACTGGGCCGCTACCTGCCCCGCCGGGTGAAAAATGCCCCCTGCCAGGAGGTCCGGGTCGATCCCCCCTCCCTGGCGGAACTGCCGGTCCTGCAGCTCTGGCCGGAAGACGGCGGCCGCTTTATTACCCTGCCCCTGGTTTTCACCCACGATCCCCTTACCGGCCGCCGCAATGTGGGCATGTACCGGATGCAGGTCTTTGACGAGCGCACTACGGGTATGCACTGGCACATCCACAAAGGTGGGGCCGGACACCTGCGCTCCAGCCAGGGCCGCCTGGAAGTCGCTGTAGCCCTGGGCGCCGACCCGGCGGTGATATATGCCGCCACGGCCCCTTTGCCGCCCGGGTTTGATGAGATGCTGTTGGCCGGCTTCTTACGCCAGGAAGCGGTGGAGATGGTGCCGGCCCTGACGGTGGACGTAGAAGTACCAGCGCGGGCGGAGATTATCCTGGAAGGCTATGTGGACGCCTACGAAGAGCGCCTGGAGGGCCCCTTCGGCGACCATACGGGTTACTACTCGCCGGCCGATTATTACCCGGTTTTTCACCTGACCTGCCTGACCAGGCGGCACCGGGCTGTCTACCCGGCTACGGTGGTGGGGCCGCCGCCTATGGAAGACGCCTACCTGGGCAAGGTAACGGAACGCCTTTTTTTGCCCCTTATCCAGCTGCAACTGCCGGAAGTGGTGGACATCAACTTCCCCATCGAGGGTGTTTTCCATAACTGCGTTATTGTTTCCATCCGTAAGGGTTATCCCGGCCAGGCGCGCAAGGTCATGCACGCCCTGTGGGGCCTGGGGCAGATGATGTTCACCCGGATGATCGTCGTCGTGGACGACGACGTGGATGTCCACGACCTGAGCGCGGTGCGGTGGCGGGTCCTGGGCAACATTGAACCGCGGCGGGACGTAGTTATCGTCGACGGGCCGGTGGACACCCTCGACCACGCTGCCGCCTACACAGGTTTCGGCAGCAAGATGGGTCTCGATGCTACCCGTAAGTTGCCCCAGGAGGGGTACCCCTGCCCCTGGCCGCGGGAGGCGCGCATGAGCCCGGAGGTCCTGGACCTCATCGACAGGAAGTGGCGTGAATATGGCCTGCCATAAGCTCAAGGTCTTCCTGGAAATGATCAAGTTCGAGCATACCATTTTCGCCCTGCCCTTCGCCTACCTGGGAGCTTTTCTGGCGGCTGATGGCCGGCCCACCCTGGCCCAGCTGGTCTGGATCACCCTGGCCATGATCGGGGCGCGGACGGCGGCCATGTCCTTAAACCGCCTGATTGACCGGCACATCGATGCCCTGAACCCGCGTACAGCCACCCGCGCCCTGCCCCGGGGGTTGCTATCCGTCGCCGAGGTCTGGCTTTATACCCTCCTTTCCTTTAGCCTTTTATTCTATGCCGCCTGGCAGCTAAACTGGCTCTGCGTGCAGCTCTTACCCATCGCTGTCTTTATCCTGATGATCTACTCCTACACCAAACGCTGGACCTGGGCCTGCCATTTAGTCCTGGGCCTGGCCGACGCCCTGGCGCCGGTGGGGGCCTGGGTGGCTATCCGGGCGGCCTTCGACCTGCCGGCTATAATCCTGGGCCTGGGCATGGGGAGCTGGGTGGCGGGATTTGACATTATTTACGCCTGTCAGGATTATGACTTTGACCGGCAGCACGGCGTCCATTCCATCCCGGCGCGCCTTGGTAAGGCCAGGGGCCTGGCGATAGCCCGCTGCCTGCATGCCGGTGCCATCCTGATGCTGGCCCTGGTGGGCGCCCTCCTGCACCTCAATTGGATCTATTTCCTGGGGGTAGCGCTGGCGGCCGTAATCTTAATCTACGAGCATCGCCTGGTCTCCCCTGCTGACCTGTCCCGCCTTAACCTGGCTTTTTTGAACCTGAACGGTTATTTGAGCGTCCTGATGTTTATCTTTACCTTCCTGGCCCTGACCCTGCGTTAGCCTCCATTTTCCCTGCGAAGGAGTGAAGAGGTATGAAGAAAGCAGTTGCCATTTGGCTACTGTTGTCCCTGGCCCTGCTGGCAACCGGCTGCCGTAGCGGTGAAGGTAGGGGCCAGAACGGGGAAACCCTTAAACTGGGCCTGATCCCGGTAGAAGATAACTTCCCCTTTTTTGTGGCTGCCCAGGAGGGCCTTTTTGCCAAAGCCGGGCTCAAAGTTGAGCTGGTACCCTTTAACAGCGCCCGGGACCGTGACCTGGCCCTGCAGGCGAAAAACATCGACGGGGAGGTAGCCGATATTGTTGCCACTGCCCTCCTGCGTAAAGGGGGGACGCCGGTAAAAATCGTGTCTTTAACCATGGGGGCTACACCGGCGGAGGGACGCTTTGCCCTTCTGGCCCGGCCAGGAGCGGCTATTCAGCGCCCGGAACAGCTTAAAGGCGTCTCTGTTGGCATCTCGGAAAATACTATTATCGAGTATGTCGCCGATAGGCTCCTCCAGGGTGCCGGTGTAGACCCGGGCAGTGTGGAGAAGGTGGCCGTACCCCAGATCCCGGAACGACTGCAACTTTTACTGGGTGGCCGGCTGGAAACAGCCCTCCTGCCCGATCCCTTTGCCACCCTGGCGGAGAAAAAGGGCGGTCGGGTAATCCTGGACGATACGAAAATAGACCGCAACCTCTCCCAGGTAGTCCTCATCTTCCGGGAAGATACCTTAAAAGAAAAAGCAACAGCCGTTAAGAAGCTGCTGCAGGTTTACGGCGACGCCGCCGCCCTGGTCAGCAATCATCCCGATAGGTACCGGGAGCTATTTATCGATAAAGCCAGGGTCCCGGCGGAACTAAAAGATACCTACCTGGCGCCCAGGTACTCGCCGCCCCGGGTGCCAACCAGGAGCGAGGTAGCCGACGTCCAGGAATGGATGGTGGCCAAAAAATTGCTGCCCGCAGCCTACAGCTATGGGGAACTAGTGGACACCACCTTTGTCCCTGATGGCGGGGAGAAGAAGTGATTGAGGTCAGCGACCTGGGTTACACTTATGGAACCGGCCGGGGGGCCGTCCCGGCCCTGGCCAATATAAATTTCTGCGTACCGGCAGGGCAAACCTGCGTCCTGATCGGGCCTTCGGGGTGTGGCAAAACGACCCTGCTGTATCTGCTGGCCGGGCTTTTACAGCCAGTCCGGGGGGAAATACGGGTAGGCGGGGAGAGGGTAACAAAGCCGCGCCAGCGGACAGCGATTATCCTCCAGGACTACGGCCTCCTGCCCTGGAAAACAGTGTGGGGCAACGCGGCCCTGGGCCTGGCTTTACGGCGCTTCTCCCCCCGCCAGCAGGAGGAGCGCCTGCGGCCCCTGCTGGCAGGCCTGGGGCTGACCGGCCTGGAGAAGCGCTACCCGGCCGAACTCTCCGGCGGCCAGAAACAACGGGTGGCCATTGCCCGCGCCCTCTCCCTGGAACCGGATATCCTCTTGATGGACGAACCCTTTTCCGCCCTGGACGCCCTTACCCGGGAGGGTTTACAGCAGACCCTGGTGGCAATACAAAACCAGCGCCGGTTGACAACCGTGCTGGTTACCCATAACATCGAAGAAGCCGTCTTCCTGGGACAACAAATCATTGTCTTGACTGCGGCACCGGGCCAGATAAAAGGGGTCCTGACCAACCCTGGGGCCGGCAGCCAGGAGTACCGCTTTAGCGGGGATTTTCATCACTGTTGCACGCGGGTGCGCCGGCTTTTGCAATAATAGCAACCTGAATGGCACCGATCAGCCGCCGGGAAGAACCTGTCCGGCCTTAATAAACCTGCGCCGGGCTGCTGCGGGAAGGAATAGAGGTGGGCAATACCGTGCTGGAATCCCGCCGGGCTTTATCCTACCTGGCCTCCATCCTCTTTTTATTTGGCCTCTGGGGGCTCTTGTCCGTCTGGCTCAACAACCCGGGCCTGCCGGGCCCCTTGGTGGCCCTCCAGAGCCTCAGCAGGGCCTTTTGGCCGGAGCTGGCCCGGCATCTTTATATCAGCACCTACCGGGTGCTGGGGAGCCTGGCCCTGGCTTTATTGCTAGCCGTACCCCTGGGCCTGCTGGCCGGCCGCCATCCATCCCTGGACTCCTTCCTGGCCCCCCTGGTATACCTCCTCTACCCGGTACCCAAGGTGGCCCTCTTACCGGTGGCCATGGTCATCCTGGGCATTGGCGACGGGACAAAAATGCTGGTCATTTTCCTGGTAATCTTTAACCAGATCCTGATCACTACCCGGGACGCGGCGCGTAAAATCCCCCCGCCGTTGCTGCTGTCTGTAGCTTCCCTGGGGGCAGGCAAGGTCAGCCTTTATCGCCAGGTGATTTTACCGGCCTGTTTACCGGCGATCATTACTGCCGGCCGTATCTCCCTGGGCAGCGCCATATCCGTTCTCTTTTTAAGTGAAACCATGGCCGGCAATAGCGGCCTGGGCTATTTCATCCTGGACGGCCTGTTCCGGGCCGATTACGGCGCCATGTTTGCCGGTATCCTGGCTATGGCCGGTATGGGGCTGGTGCTGTATATCTTCCTTAATCTCCTGGAATACCTCATCTGTCCCTGGCAGCGGCTGTAGATGGACGCCCTGGGGGCGTAGTTCAGCAGGAGGTGGGTGAAGCCCGCTGCCGCAAAAGGACTGCCAGCAGGAACTGGCTACACCAGTTCCTGCGAACCCCCGGCCTCCGGCTTCCGGCTGCCGGCCTCTGTTGCCGCCAGGCGCCGGGCCTCCTGGACAACCCTCCAGGCCGGGTCGTCCAGGGCTACCTCTCCGGCGGCGATAATCTTTACGGTACGATCGATAATATCCGGCTCCAGGCCGATCCTGGTCATAATCTCCTGAGCCAGGTTGGCCCTATCCCCATGCTCCCCGGTTGCCCCCAGGTCGTATAAGAAGCAGGCGGCAATGGCTACCAGGGGCTCCACCCCTTTTTCCCGGGCCATTCTTTCGGCGTGACCGGCGGCTTTCAGCGTCAGGTTGAGCAAATCCCGGTGGTGCAAGAGGTTTTTACGGGCTTCTACTTCCAGCTTATCACGCATGACCCGCGGCTGGCGCTGGTAGACGGCGGCCATTGCCCCCAGGCATTTGCTAGCGTAGGAACACCAGGCGGCGCAGCCGGGGTCGAAGCGCGGGTTGGTTACTAGCTGGCGGCAGTGGGGGCAGCGTAAGTTAACATCGTCCTTCCAGAACTCGATCATCCCGCCGCAGTGGGGGCAGGGTGCTTCGAAGATATCCTCTGGTTTCCAGTAGCGGCGGTCCTGGCCGGGGCAGCGTCCCAGGCTCATTGATGGTTCCTCCCTTGGCATATGAGATATGAGAGCTGGTGACGTCAATCAATCGTCTTGAGCAATTGTATTTTAATATCAGGGCCACCCGGGGGCTATGATGGAGATCACAGTAGATGTAGAATTTTCCTGGCCCAAAAGTCGCAAACCGGTAGGAAAAACAGGTTAGGATGTAGAAAAAAGAAAAATCATCAATAACGGGATCTATTACAGCAGAGTTACGGGACGCGCTGCCGGACCGGCGGGTACCCGGTGCGGCCGGTCCCGGGGAGAGGGGTTTCACTTAACACCTATGGTCTTAGGGAAAATAGGGAAAAAGGTACTACTTATTCTTACCTGTCTGATCTTACTCATTAGTAGGAGCGTACCAGCCCTGGCGGCAGATGGAGCTGCCCCACCTGACCTCAAGGCAGCCACAGCCGTCCTGATGGATTCGGTCACGGGGACGGTGCTCTTTGCTAAAAACCCGGACGAACGCAAGGCCCCGGCCAGTACCACCAAGATCCTTACGGCCCTGATCGCCCTGGAAAAGGGTCATTTAGATGATGTGATTACCGTGGGGCCCAACCCACCCCGGGTGGATGGCACCCGGGTTTACCTGGTGGAGGGGGAAAGAGTCACCCTGGAGAACCTTCTTTACGGGATGCTCCTGAACTCCGGCAACGACGCCGCCCTGGCCATAGCCGAACACTACGGTGGCTCCATGGAAGGCTTTGCCCGCTTGATGAACGAAAAGGCGGCTGCCCTGGGGGCCGTCAACTCCCATTTTGTCACGCCCAACGGGCTGTCCGATCCCAACCATTATACTACCGCTCGCGACCTGGCCCTTATTGCCCGGGCCGCCATGCAGAATGAGACCTTTCGCCGGATAGTGGCTACGCAAACGCGCCCCTGGCGCAGCCAGGGGTGGGAAACCACCCTCATGAACCAGAACCGGCTCCTCTGGGACTACCAGGGAGCCGATGGCGTCAAAAACGGTTACACTACCGAGGCCCACTTTACCCTGGTGGGCTCGGCCACCCGCCAGGGCCAGAGCCTGATTGCTGTCGTCCTGGACGAGCCCGGGGGCCGGGGCGCGGAACAGGACGTAGCCGCCCTGCTGGATTACGGATTCAAGGAATTCCGTTCCCTCCAGCTCGCCCGCAAGGGAGAGGTGGTCGCCGTCCTGGACCGCGGTAACGGGGAAAAGGTGGAGGCGGCGGCCGCGGCCGACATGGCCATAGTCCGCAAAAATGATGGTAGCCCCCCGCCGGTGGGACAACTGGAGCTATCCTCCCTGAAAGGCCCGGTACCTGCTGGTAGCCGGATAGGGGCCATGGTTTTCCGGCAGAACGGGGAAATAGTAGGCCGCGTGGATGTAATTAACCGCCAGCCCATCCCGGCCCGGCCCCCCAGTTTCAGTGACTGGTGGCTGCGGCTGAGCCTGGCGCTG
>JASUSX010000064.1 GCA_030445875.1 Clostridia bacterium | reverse complement strand
GATCTTCTACCGCTGCCGGGGCCGTAGCCTCGATGGTTACGGTGCTGAATTGCTCCCCGGCCGCAGCCTTTATTTTGCTGTACAAGTTGGTCAGCCGAGCTTTGGCAGCCAACTCCCTCACCTCGCTAAAGGATACCTCACCCGTCTGTTATCAATCTTATGCCGGTTACGGGTGGAAAAATACTGGTAGCAGGATTTTTCTGCTCTAATTATAGGCCTTTTTTAACCAAATGCTAGTCAAGCAGAAATCAGACATAAGGTGCATTTTCAGGTTACCTAAAAAAGGGTGCGGTGGTCAGATCACAGTAAAGCTTGCAACCTCTTTCCTCCGGGTCTAAAATAGACCTGGAGGTGAGGCAAATGTTTGTAGGCCTGGATATGGGTGGCACCCATACCGATGCCGTCCTCATTGCCGGCGGCCAGGTAAAACGCCACTGCAAGACACCGACTGACCCCGAAGACTTCCTCCGTACCGTTACCCGGACCCTGGATGCAGTCCTGGAGGGCGTAGAGGGAGGCCAGGTAGAACGCCTGAATCTCAGCACCACCGTCTGCACCAACGCCATTGTTACCGGCCGCACCAGCCCTATAGGCTTGCTCCTGGAGCCAGGACCGGGGTTAAACCCCGCTGCGCTCACCTGCGGCCAGAAGAACTTTATCCTTTCCGGTTCCATAGATCACCGCGGCCGGCCCACCAGCCCCCTGGTCAAAGAGGAGATAAAAGCCGCCGACAGGGAATTAAGACAGGCCGGCATCCGCCACCTGGCTATCGTGGGCAAGTTCTCGCCCCGTAACCCGGAACACGAACTGGCCATTAAGGATACCCTTTCCCCGGGCTACCAATTCATTACCACCGGCCACCACCTGTCCGGGCGATTGAATTTCCCCCGCCGGGTCTTCACAGCCTGCTTAAACAGCGCTGTGGCCGCGACCTTTAGCGCCTTTGCCGGGGCTATTAAAACTTATACCACCGCCAGGCAATGGCCATTTACCCCCCACGTCCTGAAAGCCGACGGCGGCACCCTTTCCCTGGAGGCCTCCCTTTCCTTACCGGTGGAGACCATCCTCTCCGGCCCTTCGGCCAGCATTATGGGGGCCCTGGCCCTGGCGCCTACGACCCGGGATGCCATTATCCTGGATATAGGCGGGACAACCACCGACATTGCCTTCCTGGCCGACGGCGTACCCCTTTACGAGCCGCGGGGCATCAACTTGGCCGGCTACCCGACCCTGGTCTGGGCGCTCTTCAGCTACTCCCTGGGCCTGGGGGGCGATAGTTGCCTGCGGGTCAAGGACGGCCACCTGGTTATCGGTCCCGACCGCCAGGGACCGGCCCTGGCCCTGGGCGGACCGGCCGCAACCCCCACCGACGCCCTGATAACCATGGGCCGCCTGGACCTGGGGGATAAGGCTCTAGCCAGCCAGGGGCTCACCCAACTGGGCTCCCGGCTGGGGATGACTGCCCACGAGCTGGCACATGCCATCCTGCAGCAAATGGCGGCTGCCATCGTTGCCCGGGTGGAAACTTTGCTGGCAGCAATCAACAGCCAGCCCGTCTATACCGTCCGGGAGGTGCTGGAAGGCAGGCAACTCCGTCCCCGCCAGGTCATTGCCATTGGTGCCCCGGCCCCCCTCCTCGCCCCTGAGCTGGAAGCCGTCTTCGGCCTGCCGGTCCTGGTGCCACCCCTGGCCGGGGTAGCCAACGCCATTGGCGCCGCCCTGAGCCAGCCCACCACCGAGCTCACCCTGCTGGCCGACACCCAGCAAGGGTTCCTGACTGTCCCCGAAGAGGGCCTGCGGGAGAGGGTGCCGTCCGGCTTTAGCCTCGACCGCGCCCGCCACCGGGCTCTGGAATTATTACAGGCTCGCTTACGGCGCCTGGCGCCGGCAGCGGCTGGCGCCGAACTGGAGGTCGTGGAAGAACAATCCTTCAATATGGTCTCCGGTTTCTATACCACGGGCAAAAACATCCGCGTTAAGGTCCAGGTTAAACCGCGGGTTGTCCCCCTGGACAGGCAGGATGCTCAAGGGGAGGCTGAAGGGAATGTATAAAGCTGCCTGTCGCCTGGGCCTGGTCTTCTTCCCGGCCTTCGACTGGGCCATCGATCCTACCCACCCGGAGCGGGAAGAACGCCTCTTATATACCCAGGACCAGGTCCTGGAAGAAGGCATCCTGGACATCGAAGGCATCCGCGAGTACCGCGCCCGCCGGGCCGCGGTCCAGGATGTGGAAAGGGTGCACATCTGTGTCCCCGAGGTTGGGGCCAGGGTTACCGAGTCCCACCTTATCGCTGCCGGAGGTGCCATTGTGGCCGCCGAAGCCGTCCTCAAAGGCGAGGTCGACAAAGCCTTTGCCATTGTCCGGCCGCCGGGCCATCATGCCATGCGTATTGTCCACGGGGCGCGGGGGTTCTGTAATATTAATATGGAAGCCATTATGCTGGAGTATATCCGCCGCCACTATGGCCCAAAACGCATTGCCATTGTCGATACGGACTGTCACCACGGCGACGGCAGCCAGGATATCTACTGGCATGATAAAGATAGCCTGTACATCTCCCTGCACCAGGACGGCCGGACCCTTTATCCGGGCACCGGTTTTCTGAACGAATTCGGTGGCCCCAATGCCTTTGGTTATAACCTTAACCTGCCCCTGCCCCCGGAGACGGGTGAGGAAGGCTTCCTCTCCGCCCTGGAACATTTTATCCTGCCGGTTCTGGCCGATTTTAAGCCTGATCTAGTTATCAATTCCGCCGGCCAGGATAACCACTATACTGACCCCATCACCAATATGCGTTTTTCTGCCCAGGGCTACGCCCGTCTGAATGACCGCCTGCAGCCGGATATTGCCGTCCTGGAAGGCGGCTACTCCATCGAAGGCGCCCTGCCCTACGTTAATGTCGGCATTATCCTGGCCCTGGCCGGGGTCGACTACTCCGGTATTCGGGAGCCTGACTACAGCCCGGAGAAGGTGGCCCAGTCCCAGCGGGTGAGCGATTATATCGCCCGCCTGTGCGATGAAACCTACCAGGCCTGGGAACAGCGGGATACCCTGCGGGCAGAGTATATCCGGGGTAAAAAAGAAATCAGCCGCCGGCGCCGTATCTACTACGACACCGAGGGGCTGATGGAAACCCAGGAAGAAACAACGTTAATATGTGACCACTGCGGCGGGCTGAGCTGGATCGATTCCCGGACTGACCGCGGCCAGCATATCCTGGCCATCCTTATCCCCCGCGACGCCTGCCCCCGCTGCCAGGAAGAGGGCCACGCCCTCTTCGAAAGAAGCCGGACCACTGATTACCCGGACGGCATCTACCTCCAGGAGCGGGTGGAAGATACCCTGCTAAAGAAATAATTTAATCGCAAAGCAAAAGCCAGGGAATGAAATAAACCCTGGCTTTCTTTATTCCTAAAATGCTCCCTTGATAACCTCAATACTCGTCACTCTCTCCTGGCTATCCAGCATTACCGCCACCACGTCGAAGCGGCAGGCCCGCCCGGCCAGTCCCCGGGCCGCCAGGTAATAAGCCCCCAGGCGGCGCAGGCGTACCTGCTTGCGGCCGTCTACTGATTCCTGAGGCGTACCGTAAGCGTGGGAAGAGCGGGTACGCACCTCGATGAAGACAATTTCCCCGCCGTCTACAGCAATAAGGTCTATCTCCCCCAGGGGGCAGCGGTAATTGCGCTCTAAAATGCGGTAGCCTTTCCGGGCTAAATAAGCAGCGGCGGCGGCCTCGCCTTTAGCGCCGCGCCGCCGCCGAACCATAGTCACGCCTGGTCCACCTCGATCCTGATTTCCCGGCCCTGCAGGGGACACCCGGGTCGGCCGGTAGTTTAAGGCATGAAGAAGGTCATGGCCGAATTCAGGGCGTAATTGGTCAGCGGGGTCGGGTAGATCCCCAGGAAGAAGAGGACCAGCAGGGAGACCACCATGGCTACCTGAAGGCCGGGGGCGACCCGTACCGGCTGGCTCCCCGCCGGTGGGTTACCCAGGTACATGGCACGGGCTACCATCAGGTAGTAGTAGACTGAGACCATGCTCATCAGGATGGCGAGGATAGCCAGCCAGATATAGCCCCGGGAGATAATGGCCGTGAACAGGTAAAATTTACCGACAAACCCGGCCATGGGGGGGATGCCCGCCAGGGACAACATGGAAAACAGCATCACTGCTGCTACCAGGGGCGAGCGTCGGGCCAGGCCGGCGTAATCCTTGATCTCATCGCTGCCCTCATTGTTATAGAAAGCGGTGGCGGCCATAAAAGCCCCCATATTGCCAAAGACATAAAGCATGGCATAGTACATTATAGCCCCAATACCTAAGACAGAGTAGGAAACTACACCCAGCAGCAGGTAGCCGGCCTGGGATATGCTGGAGTAAGCTAGCAAGCGCTTTATGTTGGTCTGGGGAATAGCCACCAGGTTCCCTAAGACCATGGTCAGGATCGCCAGGGCCATAAAAAGCTGCACCCAGAAGCTGTGCAGGTCAGGCAGGGCGCCGAAAAAGACCCGTACCAGGGCAGCAAAACCGGCGGCCTTGGAAGCCACGGACAGAAAACCGGTCACTGGCGTGGGCGCCCCTTCATAGACATCAGGGGACCACATGTGAAAGGGAACGGCTGTCACCTTAAACGCAAAACCGGCCAGGAGAAAAATGGTGCCCAGGATAAGGGCCGGGCTGGCCCCACTGGCGGCCACCACCTGGCCAATTTGCTTGATAACGGTACTTCCGCTGGCACCATAGGCCAGGCTCAAGCCGTAGAGCAGGATGGCCGACGACATGGCCCCGAGGAGGATATACTTCAGACCAGCCTCGGCCGACCGGGCATCGCTAAGGTGAAAGGCTACCAGGATACAGAAGGTAATGGTCATCAGCTCCAGGCCTAGGTAGAGGCTGATCAGCTCACCCGCTGAAGCCAGGATCATCATCCCCAGGGTAGCCAGCACCAGGAGGGCGTAATACTCACCCTGGTTCAAGCCCATCCTTTCGACATAATCGAAGGAGCAAACGGCGGTCAGGATCGCCGCAGCCAGGAACAGGATCTTAAAATAGGTGCCGAAGGGGTCAATTACATAACCCCCCAGGACGACACCGCTGACGTCCCGCATACCGAAGGCCACTATCAACAAGCCTGCCAGGCCGGCGGTAGCTACATAGCCTATCCCCCGCCGGTCGGTCCTGGGAACCAGGAGGCCGATGGCCAGCAGGGCTAATCCCAGCACTGCCGTCAGTATTTCTATCGTTAAGAGAGAGAGAGCTGCCATTTAGAAGATACCCCCTATCGCCTTCGCAGCCTCTATCTTGGCTACGATCGGGGTTATACCGCTGTTAATGACGTCAATCTGCAGGGAGGGCAGCAGGCCGAACAGGAGGAGGGTGGCGATCAGGACTACAACCGGCACCATCTCCACCCCGTGGGCGTCCTCCAGGTGGTCCCACTCGGGTTTACGGGGGCCAAAGAAGGTATTCTTGACTACCCGCAAAATATAGGTGGCGGTGATGACAATACCCGATATGGCTAGAATAGAAAGGATCCGGAAGGATAGCAGGCCTCCCAGTAAAGCCTGGTCCCTGGTAAAGGAGCCCATAAAAATGAGGAATTCAGCCACATAGTTATTGAGCCCCGGCAGTCCCAGGGAGGCCAGGCCGCCAATAAGGAAGCCGGCTGCCACCCGCGGCATCTGGTGGGCCAGCCCGCCGAAGCGGGCAATCTCCCTGGTGTGGGCCTTATGGTAGACGTTACCCACCAGGGCGAAAAAGAGGGCCGTCATAATACCGTGGGCGAACATCTGGGCTACAGCGCCATTCAGGCTCAAGGTATTAAGGGCGGCTATGCCCAACAGAACGTAGCCCATGTGGCTGACACTGCTGTAGCCGATCACGAACTTCAGGTCTTTCTGGACCATGGCAATCATGGCGCCATAAACAACATTAACTATGCACAGCACGGCAATGAGAGGAGCCCAGTATCTAGCCCCTTCCGGAAAGAGGAACACCCCGGCCCGGATCAGGCCATAGGCCCCCAGTTTCATTAAGACCCCGGCGTGAAGCATACTGACGGCCGTGGGTGCCGCCACATGGCCGTCAGGCGACCACAGGTGCAAGGGCCAGATGGGCACCAGGACGCCAAAGCCGATCAACATCAGGAAGAAGGCCATTTTTTGGAAGCCCAGGTCATACTTAACCGTAGCCAGGGTCTGGATGTCAAAGGTAGCTTGACCCAGGTGCTGGGCCGCGTAAAGAAAGGTGGCGATTATGCCGATCAGGGCAAAGGCGCTGCCCACCAGAAGGTAGAGGGTCAACTTCATGGCCGCGTACTCCTTACGGGTACTGCCCCAGATGCCAATCAACAGGTACATGGGGATCACCGCCACCTCGAAGAAGAGGTAGAAGAAAAAGAGGTCGCGGCTGATAAAGACGCCAAAGACGCCGGTGACCAGCATTAACAGGAAGATGAAGAATTCCTTGACCCGTTTGGTCATATCCCAGGAGGCAAAAACGCCCGTAAAGATCACAATGGCCGTTAAAAGTACCAGGGGCAGGCTCATGCCGTCGACACCAACGGAGTAATTAATGCCGAAGGCCGGGACCCAGGGTATATCCTGGAGGAATTGCAAGCCCCCCTGGCCTTTGTTGTAGAGCACGTAGGCCAGGATGGCCAGCACCAGGGAAACGGAGGTGGCCGCGGCCGCTGTGATCTTTATCGTCAACTGTTCCCTTTCCGGTATGACCAGGATCAGGAGCAACCCCACCACCGGGGCCAGCATAATGGCCGTCAAAATCGGAAAACTCACTGGACCACCCCTCCTAACACCGGCGCCGCCATCCACAGGGCCAGGATCACTACCGCCGTGAAAATAACCAGAGCGTAAGTCTGCAGGTTACCTGTCTGTAGCAGGCGTAGCTTCTGGCCAGAAATCCGGGTGACATCGCCCACCCCATCAAAAACGCCATCAACAACATGGCGATCGTTCCAGTTGAAAGCCTCTGCCAGTCCCAGGGCCACGCGGCGGAAAAGCCATTGATAGAACTCATCAATATAATACTTGTTCACCAACAGGGTGTAGATGCTGCGGTAGCGCTGGGCCAGCTTCTCCGGCACATCGCTGGGACGGCCGTAGAGTAGCCAGGCCAGGCCAATCCCCGCCAGGGCGACAGCTACGGACAGGAACATGACCCCATAGTTGGGGGCGACGTGGTGGGGTTCGCCATAATAAACAAAGGTACTGAAACCGTGACTGACAAAGGGTGCCCCTACAAAACCGGCAACTACCGATAAAGCAGCTAAAACGAGCAGGGGCCCGGTCATGGTCAGGGGCGATTCGTGGGCGTGGAGGCCGGCCCGGCGGTCGCCAAAGAAGGCCACGAAGATCAGCCGGAACATATAAAAGGCGGTTAAGAAAGCGACCAGGGTACCCAGGATATAAAGGCCGGTAAAACCATTACCGAAGGCTGCGGCCAGGATCTCATCCTTGCTCCAGAACCCGGCCAGGGGCGGCAGGCCCGCCAGGGACAGGGCCGCAATGATAAAGGTACTGGCGGTGACCTTCATATCCTTGTACAGGCCACCCATGCGGAAAATATCCTGTTCCTCCAGGGCATGGATGACGCTGCCGGCACCCAGGAAGAGCAGGGCTTTGAAGAAGGCGTGGGTCATAAGGTGAAACATACCAGCTGTCATGCTGCCTACCCCCATGGCCATGACCATGTAGCCGAGCTGGCTCACGGTGGAGTAGGCCAGGATCCGTTTGATGTCCCGCTGGGTGACGGCGATGGTAGCCGCAAACAAAGCCGTAAAGCCGCCCACATAGGCTATAACCAGCATCACTCCGGGCAGGCTGGCAAACAGGACAAAGGCCCGCGCCAGCAAATAGACGCCGGCCGCCACCATGGTTGCGGCGTGGATCAGGGCGCTAACCGGGGTGGGGCCTTCCATGGCATCGGGTAACCAGACATGCAGGGGGAATTGGGCCGATTTACCGATGGGGCCGATAAAGACCAGAACTGCCGCCAGGGTCAGGAAGGCCGTGTTCTGGTAGCTGGGAATGGCTGCAGCCAGTTCCCGGAAATTAAAGGTACCAAAGGCAGCAAAGAGGAAGAAAAAGCCCAGCATAAAGCCGAAATCGGCCACCCGGTTAGTAACAAAGGCCTTCAAGCCCGCCCGGGCCGCTGAGGATTTGTGATAATAAAAACCGATGAGCAGGTACGAGCAAAGGCCTACCAGTTCCCAGAAGAAAAAGATCATAAAGTAATTGTTGGCCACCACCAGGCCCAGCATAGAGGCACTGAAGAGGGAGAGGTAGCCAAAGAAGGTGGCAAAACCCGGGTCACCATGCATATAACCCACGGAATAGATCTCTACCAGCAGGGCCACCAGGGTAACCACCAGGAGCATAACGGCGGTAAGGGGGTCTACCAGGACCCCGGCTTCAATCTTTAAGAGTCCCGGGATACCCAACCAGGTAGTTGCATATTCCACCGGTTTATCCATAGTTACACCGGTCAGAAGGACTTCCCCCAATACCCCGGTGGCCATAACAAAGCTGGCGCCTATAGCGGCAATAGCCACCAGGGCACTTAAAAGGCGCACTTTCCGCGTCACGAAGACGATGAGGGGAAAGGCCAGGGCCGGAAAAACCGGTATCAACCAGGCATATTTAATCACGGGATTATCACCTGCCTTATTGACGAATTACCAGCGCAGCCAGTTCAGGTCGTCCACGTTGCTGTCCAGGCGCCGGCGGTAGATATTTAAGACCAGGGCCAGGCCGACGGCCACTTCGGCCGCGGCCACCACAATGACAAAAATGGCGAAGACCTGCCCTACTACCCGGGCCGGCTCCAGGTAATGGTTAAAGGCCACCAGGTTAATATTGACCGCGTTAAGCATAAGCTCGATGCCCATTAACACCCCGATAGCATTTTTCTTGGCCAGGGCGCCAAAGAGGCCGATACAGAAGAGCAGGCCCCCCAGGGCCAGGTAATGGTTTAAGGTAATCACTGGTCCTGTCTCCCTCCCCTCGCCAGGAGAATGGCCCCTACCATAGCCACCAGCAGGAGTACGGCCGCTACCTCGAAGGGGATAGCAAAGCGGCCCAGGAAAGCGTCGGCAATGGCGCCCACGTTGCTGGTTGGGGCCTGGCCCGGACTGGTTGTCCAGGTCATCCGGCCGGTAAATAGCAGGGTGATAATAAACAGGGCCAGGGAGACCACCGCGGCCGCCAGGTAATTAACGTTAAACAGGTTGCTGGCCCGGAT
>JASUSX010000063.1 GCA_030445875.1 Clostridia bacterium | reverse complement strand
TCCCCCGGTGTAGGCGGCAGGGTTACCAGGTCGCGGACCTTGCGGTTATTGGCATCTACTTCCACCTGTTCAGCGCCCTTTTTTCCCCTTAAACCTATTTCCTGGCCCTGGTCATTACTATACTCCAGGTAAGCCTCGATACCGCTTTTACCGATTTTATCGTTGGGGCTATAATTCTCTTCTTTTCGAGCTTCAAGCTCCTTCGCGGTAATCTGACCGACGGAACCCAGCAGGTGGCCGGCCAGGGGGCCGTAGGGGTAGTAGCGCTGGGGCTCCTCGATAATATTTACCCCCGGCAGGTCCTGGCGGTGCTCCTCCAGCCGGGCCAGGGTAGCTGCGGCCCCGGGGTCGTTGGCCGGGATCCTTTTGATTTCCGTCGACTCATAGCGAAAGGGGTTGTTATCTATTAAGGCCGCGATAGCCTGGGGAGTCAATTCCGGGTCGCCCAGGAGGGCGGCCAGGTTATTGATTACCGTGTCCAGGTCCTGCCCGGGCATATTGCGGATGGTAAGAACATAAACCGGCTGGCTGGTGGCCAGGGCCTGGCCGTTCCTGTCCAGGATATCGCCCCGCCGCGCTTCAATGGGATTAATACGGATGCGGTTATAAGCCGACTGCTTGCTAAATTCCTGGGCGTTGACAATCTGCAGGAAAAATAGGCGGGAGGTGAGCAGGAGAAAGATAAAGATAATGATGGCTGTATAACCATTGAGGCGTCGGGTTAGCTTGGGCTTCCAATTTTCCTTTTCCTGGCTACCCATGTTGCTCCCCCCTGATAAAAACTATACCCCAGCAGGGCCAGACAGCCATTATAAAAGGCTACAGGCAAAACCACGGCCAATAACCCGGCCAGCCAGGGGTATTGGAAACCGGCCAGATGGCCCACCAGTAAAAACATCAACCCCTGGCCCAGGGTAGCCAGAAAGGCCAGGATACCCGGTACCAGCAGGTTGTTTCTATTTAACGCGTCCTTACTTAAACCCACCAGGTAACCGGTAACCATCATGGTCAGGGCATTGAGCCCCACGAACCGGGCCAGGTAGAGATCCTCTAACAGGCCATAAACCAGACCCAGGGCCGCTCCGCGGGGCGCCCCTTTAAGGAAAGCGTAAATACTTAAAACAACCATGAGCAGGTCAGCCTTTACGCCGGCCAGCTTAAAGGCCGGCAGCAGGGCTGCTTCCAGAACCAGGCCGGCCATTCCCAGGAGTACCAGCCCCAGAAACGCCATCCCCCATGCCCCCTTTGACCCGCGTAATCACCAGGAGTTCCTCCAGGCGGTCAAAGTCCACCGCCGGCTCGATAATGGCCCGCTTCATCAGGCCATCCGGTTCGGGTAAAACCCTGACCACCGTCCCCAGCAGGAGACCCCGCGGAAAGATACCCCCCAGGCCGGAGGTTACAACCACCTGGTTTTCCATCACCGGAGCGTCGCGGGCGATATGAACCATTTGCAAGTAACCGCGGTAATCGGGGCTTCCTTCAATAATACCTGGCGTCCGGTTGACCTGGACCATACCGCCCACTGCGCCATCGCGATCCAGGATTAACAGGACTTCCGCTGTGGTAGGCGTGACGGCAATAATCCGCCCCACAACCCCCTGGGCGGTAACTACGACCTGATCCTTTTTGAGCCCTGCTTTAGAACCCAGGCCTAAGGTAAGGGTATGGTACCAGTTGGAAGGGTTACGGCCGATGACCGGTGCCACGGCAAAATCAAAAGCCTGGCGGTTTACCTCCGTATAATTCAGGAGGTTACGCAGGCGGGAATTCTCCTGGCGGTACTCTTCCATCTGGACATTGGCCGCCCTTAAGGCGGCTACTTCTTCCTTCAGGGCCTGGTTTTCCGCCTGGAGACGCCTATAATCCTTGATTGTCGCCAGCCATCCCCCGGCCCTGTTCACCACCAGGGTAATCCCCCGCTCGGCCGGGGCCAGGGCATCCCGCAGGCTCCCTTCCAGCAGGCTCAAACGGCCCCGTTCCAGGGCCGTCCAACGCATAACCGCATAAAGCCCGGCAACCGCTAGCAGCAAAAGGAGAGGGGCAACGAGCTTCCGCCCGCGACGGCTCATCCCTCCTCCCCCCTTAGCTCAAGCGTTGCGCCGGTAAAAGCACCCGTTTCAGGACTTCGATATTTTCCAGGACCTTACCCGTACCCACAGCTACGGCTGTTAGAGGGTCTTCGGCCATATTGACCGGCATACCGGTTTCCTGGCTCACCAGGCGGTCCAGGCCCCACAGCAGGGAGCCGCCGCCGGCCAGGACGATGCCCCGGTCCATCAGGTCGGCCGCCAGCTCCGGGGGCGTCCTCTCCAGGCAAACCTTAATGGCCTCCAGGATCGCCGCCACCGGTTCCGCCAGGGCCTCCTGGATTTCCGTGGCCATAATGTCAATGGTCTTGGGCAAACCGGTCACCAGGTCGCGGCCACGGACGGCGTAGGTGCGTTCCTTGCGGGCCAGGTCTTCCTCAGTGTCACCAAAGAACGCTGCGCCCAGCTCGATCTTAATTTCTTCTGCTGTCCGCTCCCCGATCATCAGGTTGTAGGTACGCTTGATATACTGGGTAATGGCCTCGTCCATCTCATCGCCGCCGATGCGGATCGAACGGCTGGTAACGATCCCTCCCAGGGAAATCACAGCCACCTCCGTGGTACCACCACCAATGTCGACGATCATATTGCCCGTAGGTTCATAAACGGGCAGGCCGGCACCGATGGCCGCTGCCATGGGCTCTTCAATCAGGTAAGCTTCTTTGGCCCCGGCCTGGAAAGCGGCTTCCCGGACAGCCCGTGCCTCTACTGCCGTAACCCCGGAAGGAACCCCTACCACCACCCGCGGCCGCACCAAAAAGCCTTTGGAGATTGATTTCTCGATAAAATAACGCAGCATACTCTGGGTGACATCGAAATCGGCAATAACGCCGTCTTTTAAGGGTCGAATGGCAACAATATTACCGGGGGTCCGGCCAATCATCCGCTTGGCTTCCTCGCCAACAGCCAGGACGTTACCCGTCCCCCGCTGGATGGCGACCACTGATGGTTCCCGTAGGACGATCCCCTTATTACGAACATGGACCAGGGTATTGGCCGTTCCCAGGTCGATCCCGAGATCCCGGGCGAAGATCATGCCTTTAGCTCCTTCCTGTGAGGCTCGCACCCATTATAGTACATCGTGAAATTCCAGGGCAACAGGATATTAATAGAAGTGGCTATATATTATAGTAGATTTCGTTCTTTGAAGCTGGTAAAACGTCCGTCGCCAATTATTAAATGATCGAGGACCTCTATGCCCAGGATCCGCCCGGCTTCTACCAGGCGCCTGGTGACCAGAATATCCTCCTGGCTGGGTTCAGGATCCCCGCTGGGGTGGTTATGGGCCAGGATAATAGCTGCGGCGCTGCGCCGGATGGGGTCCTTGAAAACCTCCCGGGGGTGGGCCTGGGAAGAGTTAAGGCTCCCCACCGAGACGCTGTCGATAGCCAGGACCTGGTTTTTGGTGTTCAGGGAGACGGTGCGGAAATTCTCCCGGTCCAGGTAGCGCATTTCATCCAGCAACAGGCTGGCCACATCCCAGGGATTCTTGATTACCGTCCGGGAAAGGGTGAAGGCGGCCAGGCGTCGCCCCAGCTCCAGGGCTGCCTTCAGTTCGGCAGCCTTGGCCAGGCCGATCCCCTTTTCTCTTTGCAGCTCTTCCAGGGAGGCCCCGGCCAGGTACTGCAAGCCCTCGGGCCGGGAAAGGATACGGCTGGCCACATCGATGGCTGTTTCGGTCCTGGTGCCCGTGCGGATCAGGATGGCCAGCAACTCGGCGTTGGACAGGGCCCGGGGTCCGGCGGCCAGCAGCCTCTCCCGCGGCCGCAGGTCCTCCGGCATCTCTTTAATAGTGATACCTTTGTCTTTTCCCCCGGTCACTCCAGTTTCGCTCCCTCTCATTTCTCCGCCTGCCGGCGGCAGTGTGCCGCCATGTACGGCTCCCTCCAAAATAGGGTTCTGGCAAAAATGGTGCCTTCTGGTGGGGATATGTCCCTGTATTGCTGGGCTGGAGGTACAGGCTCCGGTCTCCGGTGGTTCTTGGCTAGCAAACTCAGCGCTCAGCCTTGCTCGATGGCGGGGGTGGCTTGACTTTATCTCTTCGGATAGCCGTAGCGGGGGGTGAAAGTCTTCATTTCTGACATCTCGTTACGGTCCCCATCCCGTTCACCGCCGTCTCGCTGCGGCTTCGCTGAGTTTGCTTACGCCTCGAACCAAGTCGACCTCCGCCTGTATCCTCCAGCCCCCTTGTTTCAGCCTAAATTCAGGGTTCGCTGGCGAGGCGTTAACCTCCCTGAGGAGCCCACACATTTACTCCGAACTGCTCCAGCAACTCCGCCACCTTGACCAGGGGCAGGCCGACAACGTTGAAGTAGTCGCCATTGATGCCTGCCACCAGCAGGGCGCCGCGGCCCTGGATGCCATAGGCTCCAGCCTTGTCCATGGGTTCCCCGCTGGCGACATAGGCGGCTATTATGGCCGACGATAGCTGGCGAAAGGTCACCTCGGTACAGGCGTGGGCGGCTGCCGCCGGGCCGGCCGGGGCTCTGACGACCGCTACGCCGGTGTAAACGGTGTGGGTGCGGCCGCTTAAAAACTCCAGCATGGCCACTGCCTCTGCCGCTGAGGCCGGTTTGCCCAGGACCTGCCCCTGGAGCACAACAACGGTATCGGCCCCGATAACCAGGGCCCCTTCCGCTGTAGCCGCTACGGCCCGGGCCTTGGCCAGGGCCAGGGCTTCTACCTTGTCCGCCGGCGGCAGGTCCCGGTAACCGCTTTCATCCACCTCGCTGGGCTGGATGGTAAAGCCCAGGCCCAGGCGGGCCAGGAGTTCGCGCCGCCGCGGTGAAGCCGAAGCGAGAATGAGCCTGGTTGTTTTCATTTCCCCGCCTTCATAGCCCGGCGAAAGGCCAGGTTAAAGGTTAGCAGCTCCAGGTTGACGGAAAGGTCGACGTTGCGTACCTCCAGGTGCTCCGGCACATTGAGCACCCGCGGGGCAAAGTTTAGTATGCCCTGGATGCCGGTCGCCGCCAGCCTGTCGGCCACATCCTGGGCGTACTCCGCCGGGACGGCGATTATGGCGATTTGCGCCCTTTCCCCCTCGATGATCTCCTGCAGACGCTCCATGGGGTACACCTCGACGCCGTTCAAGCGGTAACCGATCTTATGGGGGGCGTTATCAAAGATGCCCACCACCTTAAAACCGCGTTCCCGGAAGCCGCCGTACATAGACAGGGCCGTGCCCAGGTTGCCGGCGCCGATAATCACTACCGACCAGGTGGTGTTAAGCCCCAGGATCTTTATTATGTGCCAGTAAAGGTCCTTTACATTATACCCCACGCCGCGGGTGCCAAATTCACCAAAATAGGCCAGATCCTTACGTACCTGGGCCGGGCTAACGCCAACGCCGTCAGCTATTTCCCCCGAGGAAATCGTCACTACCCCGTGGCGGTCGAGTTGAGCCAGGTAGCGGGAATAAACTGAGAGGCGGATGATGGTAGCCTCGGGAATTTTTAAGGTTTTCACATCTGCTGCCTCCTTAAGCGGCAAAATACCAGCTTCACAATCATGTTCTATTTGATATTCGCTACCGGCCGGCAAATTCCTCTTTTTTAAGCTTTTCCAGCCATTCTCTGGCTCCTGCCACCATGTACAAAGATCCTGTCGCGCAGATAAGGTCCGACGGCCCGGCGATTTCCAGGGCTCGCTGGAGGGCCGCCGGAATAGCGGCGATAATCTCCACCCGCGCGACATAACGGCGTACGAAGCCCGCCAGGGCTTGCCAGTCCCCGGCGCGGGGGTTGCTGGGCCGGGTGACAATAACCGCACTGGCCCCTGGCGCCAGCTCGGCCACCACCCTTTCCCGCTCCTTATCGGCCAACATTCCCAGGACCAGGATCAGCCTCCGGTAGGAAAAGATCTCTGCCAGGGCGTGACGGAGGGTCACCGCCCCGTCAAAATTATGGGCGCCATCGATGACTACCATGGGCTCCCGGTGCATGACCTCCAGCCGCCCGGGCCAGGAGGTCCGGGCCAGGCCCCGGCGGATATGGTCCGGGGTAACGCCCAGGCCGTGGTGGCGTACGGCCGCTTCGATAACAGTGACGGCAGTGGCCGCGTTCTCCAACTGGTGCCTCCCCAGCAGGGGAGTGTGCAGGCGTTCGTAATTCCCCAGCAGCCCCCGGAGGTCCAGCTCCCCCCCCTCCAGGGACAACCGGAGCTCCTGCCAGGTCACATCCCGGCCCACCCGGTAAAGGGTGGCCCCCCTCTCCTGGCAGGTACGGCTAATCACAGCCAGGGCCTCGGGCCGGCGGGCCGCCGTTACCACCACACCGCCTTCCTTGATGATCCCCGCCTTAACCCCGGCTATTTCAGCTATAGTCTGGCCCAGGTACTGCATATGGTCCATACCTACGTTGGTGATCACGCTTACCAGGGCAGATTCAATGACATTGGTAGAGTCGATGGCTCCTCCCAGGCCGACCTCCAGGACTACCGGGTCGGCGCCTTCCTCAGCAAAGTACTTCAGGGCCACGGCTGTGCTGACTTCAAATTCTGTCGGGTGTTCAAAGCCTTCGGCTACCATGGCTTCCAGGATCGGCTTGAGCTCTGTCAGCAGGGCCGCCAGGCGTTCATCCGGGATGGCAACACCGTTGATCCGCATCCTTTCGTTATAGGCACGGAGGTGGGGGGAAGTAAAAAGGCCCACCCGGTAACCCGCCTCCTGACAGATGGAGGTAACCATGGCCGCTACCGAACCTTTGCCGTTGGTGCCGCCGATATGGATATAACGCAGCTGCCGGTGGGGCGAACCGGCACGGCGCATCAATTCCCTTATCCGGTCCAGGCCCAGGTTGAAGCCGAACTTCGTCAACTGCCTTAAAAACTCCAGGGATTCTTCGTAGTTCACCCTGTAGCCCCCTAATAGCACTTCTATTCTTGCAGAAAACTGAGGCGCTGGTGCAGGGCTTCGGCTTTGGCCCTTAATTCTGCCGCCTTCGCCTCTTCTTTGGCGACAATCTCGGCCGGGGCTTTGGTTCGGAAGTCGGCCCGGGACAATTTCTTTTCCACCTTCATCAGGTCGACCCGGGTGTGCTGCAGTTCCTTCTCCAGGCGGGCCTGTTCCTTCTCCAGGTCAATAAGGCCGGCCAGGGGCAGGTAGACCTGCACGCCGGCAGTAACAGCCGTAGCCGCCCGGGTGGGGGGTTGGGAGAGCTCTCCCTTGATAGTCACCGGGCTGGCTGCTGCCAGGGCCTCCAGGTAGATAGTGGCCTCCTCCAGGGTTTGCCGGTCCTGGCCACCCGGAGCAACCAGGATGACCTCCGCCCGGCGCCCCGGCGGTACATTCATCTCACTGCGCAGGTTACGGATGGCCCGGATTACCGCCATGATCAAGTCCATAGCCTGTTCCGCTCTCCGGTCGTCCCGTCCCGGCAGGGGCCGGGGCCATGAGCTCAGCATAATGCTGCCCCGCGCGCCCGGCAGGTGCTGCCATATCTCTTCCGTGATAAAGGGCATGAAGGGGTGCAGGAGCTGCAGGCTTTTAGCCAGCACCTCAGCCAGGACCGTCCCGGCGACTTGCCGGGCTTTTTCCTCCCCACCGTACAGGCGCGGCTTGATCAACTCAATATACCAGTCGCAGAATTCACCCCAGAAAAAGTCGTAAAGGAGGCGCGCCGCCTCGCCTATTTCATAGCTCGCGAGGCCCTCCGTGACCGCACGGGCAAGCTGGTTCAAGCGGCTTAAAATCCAGCGGTCCGGCAGTTCCAGGTCTTCCGGTTTTAAGGGGACAGGTACAAAGTCCTCCAGGTTCAGGAGGGCAAAACGGGCGGCGTTCCAGATTTTATTGGTAAAGTTGCGCGTACCCTCCAGGCGCTCACGGTGAAAACGTAGGTCATTGCCCGGCGTGTTGCCGGTAATAAGCATAAAACGCAGGCAGTCGGCGCCATACTGCTCAATGACCTCCATGGGGTCAATGCCATTCCCCAGGGATTTACTCATCTTCCTCCCCTGGGCGTCCAGGATGAGGCCGTGGATTAAAACCTCCCGGAAGGGTACCTGGCCCATAAACTCCAGGCCCATGAAGAGCATCCGGGCGACCCAGAAGAAGATAATATCCCGGCCTGTCACCAATACGGAGGTGGGGTAATAGGCCTCCAGCTCCGGGGTTTGCTCCGGCCATCCCAGGGTGGAAAAGGGCCACAGGGCGGAGCTGAACCATGTATCCAGGACATCCGGATCCTGCTCCAGGGCCGTGCTGCCGCAGGCCGGGCACTCCACCGGATCCTCACGGGTGCAGATCTCCTCACCGCACTGCTGGCAGTACCAGACGGGTATCCGGTGGCCCCACCAGAGCTGGCGGGATATACACCAGTCGCGGATGTTTTCCAGCCAGTTCAGGTAGATCCTGGTAAAGCGTTCCGGGATAAAGCGGACCTGCCCTTCCCGGGCCGCCCGGATGGCCGGTTCCGCCAGGGGGGCCATGCGGACAAACCACTGGGGGGACACCAGGGGCTCAATTACCGTGCCGCAACGATAACAATGGCCCACGGCATGGGTGTAGTCCTCCACCTTGACCAGGTAGCCCTGGGTCTCCAGGTCGGCGACGACCTGGCCGCGGCAGGCATAGCGCTCCATACCAGCGTAAGGCCCGGCCTCTGCCGTCATGACAGCGTCCTTGCCGATAACGGTAATGGAAGGCAGGTTGTGGCGGGCCGCGACCTCAAAGTCATTGGGGTCATGGGCCGGGGTAATTTTAACGGCCCCGGTACCAAAGGTGGGGTCCACATAGGCATCGTCAATAAGGGGAATTTCCCGGTTGACCAGGGGCAGGACCAGGGTTTTACCAATAAGACCCCGGTAGCGTTCATCATCCGGGTGCACGGCCACGGCCGTATCGCCGAGCATGGTCTCCGGCCGGGTGGTGGCCACGACAATACCGCCGCTCCCGTCCTTAAAGGGATAGCGTATATGCCACAGGTGGCCAGCCTCCTCCTCGTGTTCCACTTCGATGTCGGAGATGGTGGTGTGGCAGCGCGGGCACCAGTTGATAATATAGCTACCCCGGTAAATGAGGCCTTTTTCATAGAGGCGGACAAAGACTTCGCGCACCGCGCGGGAGCAGCCCTCGTCCATGGTAAAGCGTTCCCGGCTCCAGTCGCAGGAGGTACCCAGCAGCTGTAGCTGCCTGGTGATCCGGTTACCGTATTCGTGTTTCCAGGCCCAGACCCGCTCCAGGAATTGCTCCCGGCCCAGATCGTACTTGTTCTTACCCTCCCGGGCCAGCTCTTCTTCCACCCGCGCCTGGGTAGCTATGCCGGCGTGGTCGGTGCCCGGCACCCAGAGGGTGGCATCCCCGCGCATCCGGTGCCAGCGGGTGAGAATATCCTGGAGGGTGTTGTCCAGGGCGTGGCCCAGGTGCAGGCTGCCGGTGAC
>JASUSX010000062.1 GCA_030445875.1 Clostridia bacterium | reverse complement strand
TTGCCGAGCGGGCCGATAACCCCTTTTTTACTTAATGGAGGATTTTCGATGCTAACCAATCGCCCCCGGGGCACGGAAGATATCCTGCCGCAAGAGATCGACCGCTGGTACCTGCTGGAGGCTACTGCCCGCCAGGTTAGCCGGCTTTACGGGTACCGGGAGATCCGGACGCCTCTTTTTGAGCATACCGAGCTCTTCGACCGGGGCGTCGGGGATACCACCGACATTGTCGAGAAGGAGATGTATACCTTTCAGGATCGCGGCGGGCGCAGCGTTACCCTGCGACCGGAGGGCACGGCCCCGGTGGTGCGGGCCTTCCTGGAACACCACCTGGAGGCCGGGGGACTGCCGGTGAAGCTCTTTTACCTGGGCCCCATGTTCCGTTACGGCCGGCCCCAGGCGGGCCGGCTGCGCCAGTTCCACCAGTTTGGGGTGGAGGCCTTTGGCTCCCGCGACCCGGCCCTGGACGCCGAGGTTATCGCCCTGGCCATGGACTTTTATAGCCGCCTGGGCCTCAAGGGCCTGGAGCTGCACTTGAACAGCGTGGGCTGCCCTGTTTGCCGTCCAGGTCACCGGGAGGCCTTGCAGAGATACCTGCGGCCCCATTTGGGCGAATTATGCCCTACCTGCCAGGGCCGCTTTGAACGCAACCCTTTGCGTATCTTTGACTGCAAGAGCCCGGTCTGCCAGGAGATAGTTAACAGCGCGCCCACGGTGGCCGCTTCCCTGTGCCCGGAATGCAGCCGGCATTTCCAACGCGTCCAGGAATACCTGCAGGAGCTGGGGTGGCAGTTTATCCCGGACGAGCACCTGGTGCGGGGCCTGGATTATTACACCAACACTGCCTTTGAGATTATGGTTACAGGGATCGGTGCCCAGAGCTCCATCGGCGGTGGCGGCCGTTACGACGGCCTGGTGGCGGCCCTGGGGGGCAAGCCGGTGCCCGGCATCGGCTTTGGCCTGGGGCTGGAGCGGGTCTTACTCGCCCTGGCGGCCCGGGGGCAGGATTTAACCCCGGAGCAGGGGGTTGATGTCCTGGTGCTCACCGCGGGCGCCGGTTTGGATAGGGCGGCCGTCAGCCTGCTGGCGCGTTTCCGGGCTGCCGGTTTGCGGGCCGATAAGGATTACCTGGGCCGCAGCCTGAAGGCCCAGATGAAGTACGCCAACCGCTACCCGGCCCGGCTGGCGGTAATCCTGGGGGAGGCGGAACTGGCCCGGGGCAGGGTCCTGGTCCGCCACCTGGATACCGGCTCCCAGGCAGAGGTATCCCTGGAGGCGGTCGAGGAATACTGCCTGTCCCATCTCAGTTCTAAAGGAGCGTGGAAAGAGTGATCGAAACGATAGCCGGGCTCCACCGCAGCCACGGCTGCGGGGAGCTAACGGCCGGCGATACAGGCCGGGAAGTTACCCTCATGGGCTGGGTGCACCGGCGCCGGGACCACGGCGGCCTCATCTTTATCGACCTGCGCGACCGTTCGGGCCTGGTCCAGGTAGTCTGCGACCCGGAGGCCGGCCCGGCCTTTAAGAAAGCCGAAGGGGTACGTAACGAGTACGTAATAGCCGTGGCCGGCAGGGTGCGGCAAAGGCCGGAGGGTACCATTAACCCTAAACTGGCCACCGGCGCCATTGAAGTCGCCGCCCGGGAACTGCGTGTTTTGAACGGCGCCAAGACGCCACCCTTTTATATTGAGGACGGCATTGATGTCGACGAGGTCCTGCGCCTGCGCTACCGTTACCTGGACCTGCGCCGGCCGGAGATGCAGAGGATCATGCGCCTGCGCTACCAGACCACCCGGGCCATGCGGTCTTTCCTGGACAAGCGGGGCTTCTGGGAGATTGAGACGCCCATGCTTACCCGCAGCACCCCGGAGGGGGCGCGGGACTTCCTGGTACCCAGCCGGTTGCGGCCGGGGGAATTCTTTGCCCTGCCCCAATCCCCCCAGCTTTTTAAGCAAATCCTTATGGTCGCGGGCATAGAGCGCTATTTCCAGATCGTCCGCTGTTTCCGGGACGAAGACCTGCGGGCCGACCGCCAGCCGGAGTTCACCCAGCTGGATATAGAGATGTCCTTTATCCAACGGGAGGACATCTTAAAGATGGTGGAGGAATTAATGGCCAGCGTCTTCCGGGAGACCCTGGGGGTGGATATTGACCTCCCCATCCCCCGTTTGACCTACCGGGAGGCCATGGCCCGCTTTGGTTCCGATAAGCCGGATCTCCGCTTTGACCTGGAGATTGTCGACGTTTCCGACGTGGTTAAGGGCAGCGGTTTTAAGGTATTTAGCAGCGCCGTAGCCGGCGGCGGCGTGGTCAGGGGCCTTTGCGCTCCCGGCTGTGCTAACTTTTCCCGCCGGGAACTGGATGAATTAACGCAAGCTGCGGCCGTCTTTGGCGCCAAAGGCCTGGCCTGGATGGCCCTTACGGGGGAAGGCGCCCGTTCACCCATAGCCAAGTTCTTTACGGATGAGGAACTCCAGGCCCTGGTAGCCCGTATGGGGGGCAAGGAGGGGGACCTCCTGCTCTTTGTAGCCGACAAGGAAACGGTGGCGGCGGCCGCCCTGGGGTCCCTGCGCCTGGAATTGGGCCGGCGCCTGGGCCTCTACGACGAAGAGCAGCTAGCCTTTACCTGGGTTACGGAATTCCCCCTGCTGGAATACAGCCCGGAGGAAAAGCGCTACGTAGCCGTCCACCACCCCTTTACCATGCCCATGGAAGAGGATTGGCCCCTGCTGGCAAGCGAACCCTTGAAGGTACGCGCCCTGGCCTACGACCTGGTCTTAAACGGCGTCGAGCTGGGGGGAGGTAGCATCAGGATCCACCGCCGGGACATCCAGGAGAAGATGTTTGGCCTTTTAGGCTTTTCCCCGGAGGAAGCCCGGGAGAAATTCGGCTTCCTGCTGGAGGCCTTTGAATATGGTACCCCACCCCACGGCGGTATCGCCTTCGGCCTGGACCGGATGGTTATGCTCATGGCCCGGCGGGATACCATCCGCGACTGTATCGCTTTCCCCAAGACCCAGAGCGGCACCTGCCTGATGACCGCGGCCCCGTCGACGGTTGCGCCGGAACAGCTCCTGGAGCTCCACCTCAAAAGTACCGCCCGGACGGCGGGCAGCGGTGGTAAAGAGTAACAAAGCCAGGTACTTGCAAAAGCATTAAGTTTGTGTTAACATGATAAGCGAAAACAAGGAGAAAACAATTTACCCTGCGATGTTCGTGTAACGCCGTGGAGTTTTGAGCCAACACCTATACAAAGGGAGCCTGACCTCTGGGCGCGGCTTGCAGGCCCCCTGGGAGGGGAAGCAAAAGGCGTTCAGGGAGGCACCCACCTGCGAGAGCAGGTTCATAAAACACACGGTGAGCACGGCATTTGTGGGGTTTATTTTTTGGTGAACTCTGGTGGCTAAGGAAGAAAGTATCTGGTCCCGGACAGAAATGCTGGTTGGGCAGGAAGGACGCTACCGCCTGGCTGCCGCCCGGGTGGGGGTAATCGGTACCGGCGGCGTCGGTTCCTTTGCCGTGGAGGGACTGGCCCGGGCCGGGGTGGGCTACCTGGAACTGGTAGATCCTGACGTAGTCCGGCCGAGCAACCTCAACCGCCAGTTACCGGCTTTACAATCTACCCTGGGCCAGCCCAAGGTGGAGGTTTTAGCCCGGCGCTGCCGGGATATTAACCCGGAGTTGACTGTTGTTACCTGGCAGGAAGCCTACAGCCCGCATACGGGCTGTAAGTTTGTCCGGCCGGACCTGGACTATCTGGTAGACGCCATTGATAGCGTAGGGGCAAAGATTGACCTGCTGGCCACGGCTTTAGAGGCGGGCGTGCCTATTGTCAGTAGTATGGGGGCCGGTAACCGCCTGGATCCCACCCGCCTGCGGGTGGCCGACATCAGCGCCACCAAGGGCTGCCCCCTGGCCCGGGCTGTCCGGCGGGGCCTCAGAGCCCGGGGCATAACCGGAGGCCTGACGGTAGTATATTCGGAGGAACCGCCGCACCCCCTTTTATCCCCCCGGGGGATAGAGCCAGGTGAAAGGCATCCCCCGGGCAGTATGGTCTTTGTCCCGGCCGTGGCGGGCCTGCTGCTGGCCAACCTGTTAGTTAGGGATCTCTTAAAGGGAAATAAGAGGTAGTTGCCCTCCTACCCCTCTTGCGGTATACTGGATAAGGGTATCCCCGGGGAAGGAGGCTGGGAAAGGATGAGCAGGAGACCGGGTGAAGAGAGCTCCTATGCGCCGCAACGGGAGGATCTATTACTCCGTTTGCGCAAGATTGAGGGGCAGGTCAAGGGAATTCACCGCATGATCGAAGATGACAAGTACTGTGTTGATATCCTCATTCAGATTGCTGCCGCGCGGGCGGCCCTGAAAAAGGTGGGCACCATGATCTTTGAAGCCCATGTCCGGGGATGTGTGCGGACAGCTATCGTCAACCAGGAGGACGGGGAAATCATAGACGAGCTCATTGATGTCTTAAACCGTTTTGCCAGTTAAGGGTACAACCTTAAGGCCCGAAGGAAGGGGGAGGATAGCCTTGGCAGAGCAGAATATCGTTGCTTTGACGGATGCCAATTTTGAAGCAGAAGTACTCTCCTGCGCTGTACCGGTCCTGGTGGATTTCTGGGCCGCCTGGTGCGGGCCCTGCCGGATGATTGCCCCTATTGTCGACCAGGTAGCTGCTGAGTTCGAGGGTAAAATTAAAGTGGCCAAGCTTAATGTAGACGAACATCCTGCTATACCAGCTAAATATGGCATTATGAGTATTCCTACGTTATTGCTACTTAAAAACGGCCAGGTTGCTGCCCGGCTGGTAGGGTACCAGACGAAGGAAAAGCTGGTCCAGGTGTTGAAGAAGAATTTGTAGGGTCGCCCTGTGTTGATGACTTCAGCCCCCTGCGTAGGGGCCGTACGCAGGGGGCTATTTACTTGCGCCGCCCGGTACGCTGCTGCCAGGCGGTTTTTAGTTGGCCTTCGCGGCCGTACTCCGAGGGGCGATAAAACAACCTGCCCCGCAGGTTGTCCGGCAGGTACTGCTGCTCCACCCAGCCGCCGGGATAGTCGTGGGGATATTTGTAACCCCGGCCGTGGCCGAAGGCGGCCGCGCCCCGGTAGTTGGCGTCCCGCAGGTGGATGGGTACCGGGCCGGCTTTTTCCTTTTTTACGGCCGCCAGGGCGGCGTCGATGGCCTTGATGACCGAGTTGCTCTTGGGGGCCAGGGCGATGTAGAGGGTGGCTTCGGCCAGGATAATGCGGCCCTCCGGTAAGCCCACCCGCTCTACGGCCTGGGCGGCAGCGCTGGCTACCACCAGGGCCTGGGGGTCGGCCAGGCCCACGTCTTCGGAAGCGTGGATCATCAGGCGCCGGGCCAGGAAGGCCGGGTCCTCCCCGGCGTAAATCATCCGCGCCAGCCAGTAGAGGGCAGCGTCAGGGTCGGAGCCGCGCATACTCTTGATCCAGGCCGAGACGCAGTCGTAGTGCTGATCACCGTCCCGGTCATAGAGAACGGCCCGCTGCTGGATAGCCTCTTCGGCAACCTGCAGGTCGATAACCCGGCGGCCGCTGGCATCAGGTGGGGTGGTGAGGACGGCAAATTCCAGGGCATTGAGGGCTACCCGGGCGTCGCCATTGGCCACCCGCGCCAGGTGCGCCAGGGCCTCAGGCCGGGCCTCAACAGGGAAACGGCCCAGGCCGCGCTCGGGGTCCGCCAGGGCACGGCGCAGGAGGGTAAGGACGGCGGCCTCAGATAAAGCCTCCAGGCGGAAGATGCGGGATCGGGAGCGGATGGCCGGATTAACGGTAAACATGGGGTTTTCCACCGTGGCACCGATAAGGGTCAGCAGCCCTTCCTCGACACAGGGTAGGAGGGCGTCCTGGATGTTTTTCGCCCAGCGGTGGATCTCGTCGACAAAGATGACCGTCTTCTGCTGGTAGTATTTCTCCCGCTCCCGGGCGGCGGCAATGACCCGCCGGATATCGCTGACGCCGTCCAGGACAGCGTTTAAGGACTCAAAGTGGGCTTTGGTCATGCGGGCGATGATCTGTGCCAGGGTGGTCTTACCGCTGCCCGGCGGCCCCCAGAGGATAATCGAGGTCAGGCTGTCGTTCTCAATGGCCCGGCGTAACAAAGTACCGGGGCCGACGATCTTTTCCTGGCCGGCGAACTCATCCAGGGTGCGCGGCCGCATCCTGACCGCCAGGGGCGCGCGGGCTGCTTGGTTTTCAGCGGCTGCTTGCTCAAAGAGATCCATGAGTGACACCTCAATAAGGGACAGGCTTTTGCGTTCATTTTAACACTTTTCGGGCGGGCCGCAAATACTCCGGTTGGCCGGGGAACGAGGTTATTGTTGACATATGCCCGCTAGCGAGTATAATGGTTACGAGGTGAGAGAACATTGGCTACTGAAGCCTGCGAAACCTGCAATCCAGCAACTTGTAGCTCATCAACCTGCGAGGCCAAAAAGCCGGGTCGTATCCCGCCCCATGAACTCAGCCATATCAAGCATGTCATCGGCATCATGAGCGGCAAGGGCGGTGTCGGTAAATCCTCAGTAACAGCTTTGCTGGGGATAGCCCTGAAACAGGCGGGCTACCGGGTGGGCATCCTGGATGCCGATATTACCGGACCCAGCATTCCCCGTATCTTTGGCCTGCACCGTCCACCAGAAGGTACGGCCAATGGTATGATCGCGCCGGAGAGTGCAGGGGGCATCAGGATCATGTCCCTTAATCTCCTGCTGCCCCATGAAGACGACCCGGTTATCTGGCGTGGCCCTTTGATTGGCGGCGCCGTTAAGCAGTTCTGGACCGATGTCGTCTGGGGCGACCTGGATTACCTCCTCGTTGACCTGCCGCCGGGAACCGGCGACGCCCCCCTGACGGTACTCCAGTCTTTACCCCTGGACGGCCTGGTCATTGTCAGTTCACCCCAGGAACTGGCCCAGATGGTGGTGCGCAAGGCTGTCAAGATGGCTACCATTATGAACGTCAAACTCCTGGGCCTGGTAGAAAACATGAGCTACGCCGTATGCCCGGACTGCGGCCGGGAGATCTACCTCTTCGGGCCCAGCCGGGCGGATGAGGCGGCCACGGCAGCCGGTATCCCCCTCCTGGGTACCCTGCCCCTGGACCCGGAATTTACGGCCCTGTGCGACCACGGCCGGGTGGAAGAATACTGTGGCCCCCTGCTGGGACGGGCGCAAGGGTTTGTCCATAAGATAACAGGATAGGGTCTATGCCTTAACATTGCCGCCCCGGATCATCCGGGGCGGTTTCTCGTTACTTCTCCCGTGTGCCAGGAGACCGGGTCGCTAAAGCCCACGGCTGCGGGCGGTTTCGGCCTGGGCCTATATCAGGGACCAGCAGGAAATTCACACCTGATCACGAAATAATATGTTACTGCTCGCTATAACTCTGCCCGCTGGTTTATGATTAACCGGCGGTTGCCTGATGGGGGTGGTAGCATGGGGGTATCCGAACCCGTTCCCGATCCTGGTTTCACAGGTTCTCCTGGACTGGCCAACTATCAGCAACAGCTGGAATACCTCATGCGCCGCTTCGGCGACAGGGTCCTCTACCTGGCTTACTCTTACCTCCACGACCGCTACCTGGCCGAAGACGTGGCCCAGGAAGTCTTTATCCGGGTCTATACCAACCTGGACAAATTCCAGGGCCGCAGCTCTATCTACACCTGGATCTATCACATCACCGTCAACCTCTGCCGCGACTATCTGCGGGCCCAGAGCCGTCGGCGCCTGGAACCGGGATGGTTGCCGGAGGTAGCAGTCCCTGATGTTGCGGATATGGCCCTGGTCAACCTCGAGTACCGGGAATTGTGGCAGGCTATTTTACAGCTTCCTGTGGCCTACCGCGAGGTAATCTGGCTGCATTATTACGACCAGTTAAACCTGAAGGATATTGCTGCTATCCTGGGGATCTCCCTGGCAACGGTAAAGATCCGCCTGTACCGCGCCCGGCGGCAGCTGCAGCTGGTATTAAAGGCTGGTGGGCAGGATGGCTAACCGGAAGAATGAACTGGATAAACTGCTGGTCGAACTTCCTGGCCAAACGCCGCCGTCCCTAGCTGGCTGGCACTTCTCGACGGCCCTGCGCCAGCAAGTGCAAAGGCGGTTAGCAGCTTTACAAGACGCCCATCCTAACGCGGCGGTACCGGTAGGAGAAGGGGTGGGTAACGGCGGCGCTATTGCCGGGAGGGGAACACCGGCGCCGGCGGCATACACCGGCCGGCCAGCCTCCCAGCGGAGCTATTTCCGGCTGGCGGGGGTCGTGATGCTTGCTCTAATTTTTATTCTGCTGGCCCGGTGGTACCTGCCAAGAGTGCCAGGCTACTGGCAGGGAGGTGCCGGAGGGCCACCGGCTGGCTTCCAGGTCAAGCCCCTCCAGTCGCAGCGGGTCAGCCTCAATGACCCCTACCGGGAGGCTGTGGTCAGCATCGGCAGGGTAGAAGGCTCCAACCAGCTCCTGGCCGCCATCAGCAAACGTCAGGAACCGGCGGGCTGGCAACTGATCTACACCCAGCCGCTGAACGCCTACCTGGTGCTGCCGGTAAAGGTGGTGCACGCCAATTCCGACCAGGTGGCCCTGATCCTGATTGCCTACCAGGAACAGCAGGAATCTGGTTATCGATACCTGATCCTCCGCTTTGATGGGGAGAAGGTAATACCCTGTAACCAGTAGCCCGGGGTCCTCAAACTTTATGTAACCCCGGACGAGGGAACGCAAGCGGTTCTACTACAACCCGAAACAGGACGTTACATGTCCTTTTTTCTTGCCCGCATGTAACCATCCGGCCTTACCCGGCGTCTATAGGATAGTAATTATTTTTCTGGCGAGGTGGTTGCCTGTGGTAAAGAGATTATGGCTGGTGATAGTTACTGTTTTCTGTACCCTGGGCCTTATCCTCACTCCCATAATGCCGGCCCGGGCGAGCAACGGCCTGCTGTTAGCGACGGATTTCCCGGGTATCGAGGTGCAACCGGGGGCTACCGTCACTTTCCCCCTGACCCTGACCAACAGCGGGGCGCCGCAGAAGGTGGATCTGAAGGTAATAACCGCGCCGAAGGGCTGGTCGACCTCCTTCAAGGGGGGCGGTATGATCGTCACCCAGGCCTTCGCCGGCAGCCAGCCGGCTAAAGTCGACTTCCAGGTGGAAGTGCCGGGCGACGCCCAGCCCGGTAGCTATAACTTCGTGATCCGGGCGACGGGACCCGGGGCGACCTCGGAGTTAAACCTGCAGGCGGTTATCCAGGAAGCTGCCGCTGGTGGCGACAAAATGACCACCGATTACCCGGTTTTGAGTGGCACCAGCAGCGCCACTTTTCAGTTCCGGGTCAACCTGACCAACAACGGTGCCCAGGAGCGGTCCTACAGCCTGGCCGCCCAGGCGCCACCGGGGTGGCAGGTGACCTTCAGCCCGGCTTATGACAGCAAGCAGATTGCCAGTTTGAGCCTCAAACCGGGC
>JASUSX010000061.1 GCA_030445875.1 Clostridia bacterium | reverse complement strand
TACCAGCTCACCGCCGAACTGAAGCTCAACCTGGAGCAATTAAAGAAAATCTTCGCCAAATGCAGCGACGCCGTCCACCGTGACCTGTACCTGGGTCAGGCTCTGAAAGTAGCCCTTTTTTATATCGACGGTTTAGCCGACAAAAAGCTGATCGAGGATACCCTGATGCGTACCCTGCAGCAAGCGCCGTCCGACCTGGCACGGGACCTGGTGGAGAAGACCCGCGACCTGGCCGCCGTCATGGAAACCATCATGCCCCTGACGGATGTGGCGGTTTGCGCTAACATGGAGGCGGTGGTTAAACATATCCTCAACGGGGATACCGTCCTGCTCCTGGACGGCTATAATAAAGCCCTGGCCTTAAGCACCCGTTCCTGGGAGCACCGTTCCATCGATGAGCCGATCACCGAGAGCGCGGTCCGGGGGCCGCGGGAGAGCTTTATTGAGAGCCTGCGTACCAATACGTCTCTTATCCGCCGGCGGCTGAAGACCCCGGCCCTCAAAATGGAAGTCGTCTGCCTGGGCCGTTACAGCATGACCAATGTGGTCATTACCTACATCGAGGACCTGGCCGACCCGGCGGTGGTGCGGGAGGTACGCCAGCGCCTGGAGCGGATCCAGATTGACGGCGTCCTGGAAAGCGCCTACATTGAGGAGCTTATAGAGGATAACCCTACTTCCCCCTTCCCCCAGATCGACCATACCGAGCGGCCGGACAAGGTGGTGGCCGCCCTGTTGGAGGGCCGGATAGGCATCCTGGTAGACAACACCCCTTTTGCCCTGATTGTGCCCACGCTGTTCGTCCAATTTCTCCAGTCCAGCGAGGACTACTACGAGCGTTACTACCTGTCCAGTTTCCTGCGCCTGGCCCGCTTTATCGCCTTGAACGTCGCCCTGCTCCTGCCGGCTTTTTATGTCGCCGTCAGCACCTTCCACCAGGAGATGCTGCCCACCAAGCTCCTGTTCAAACTGGCCTCCCAGCGGGAGGGGATCCCCTTCCCAGCGGTGGTGGAAGCCTTCCTGCTGGAAATGACCTTTGAGCTGTTGCGGGAGGCCGGGGTGCGCCTGCCGCGGCCGGTAGGCCAGGCGGTGAGCATCGTCGGCGCCCTGGTCATTGGCGAGGCAGCGGTGAGCGCAGGCCTGGTTTCCCCGGCCATGGTCATCGTCGTCGCCCTGACGGGTATCAGCTCCTTTGCCATCCCCGCCTTTGCCATGGCCATAACTTTACGCCTGCTGCGCTTTCCCATACTTATCTTGGCCGGGACCACAGGCTTTTACGGCATTGCCCTGGGACTCCTGGCTATCCTGGTGCACCTCAATACCCTGCGTTCCTTCGGGGTACCCTACCTGGCCCCGGTGGCCCCCTGGTATTCCGGCGACCTTAAAGACGTCCTGGTGCGGGTGCCTCGCTGGTCCATGAACTCCCGGCCCAGCCAGATCGGTTACCGCGACCCGGGCCGCCAGGGCGCCGGGCTGAAGCCCGAGCCGCCGGCCAGCAGCAACCCCCGGCCCCGGGGGGGTGAAAACTAAGATGCGGGAAGAAGGCTACATCAGCCCCCGCCAGGCGGCCGTCCTGCTCTGGTTTGCCATCCTGCCCACAGCCATCCTTTTCCTGCCGGCCCTCCTGGTTTTGCGCGCCCACCAGGACGCCTGGCTGTCTATAATCGTGGCCACCCTGGCTGCCGGGACAGTAGCCGTGGCTGTCTACCTGCTGGCGCGGCGTTTCCCGCACTATACTCTTTTCCAGTGCTGCGAACTGATTCTGGGGCAAGTGGCGGGTAAAGCGGTGGCGATGGTTTTTGTCCTGGCCTTTTTCCAGCTTAACGCCGTGGTCATCCGGGAATTCAGCGAGTTTCTGGCCACGGCGGTCATGCCGGAGACACCGTGCTTATTCTTCTCCATCAGCATCCTGATTATCGCTATCTATGCCGCCCGCAACGGCCTGGAGGTTATCACCCGCTGTACAGATTTTATTCTCCCGCTAATGGTTATTTTTATAGCTGCTATTTTCCTTTTAGCTATGCCGGAAATGGCGACCCGCCACCTCTTGCCCGTCCTGGAGAACGGCATCCGGCCGGTGCTGGGGGGCGCCCTGGTGGCTTGGAGTTTCCTGGGCCAGGTGGTCATCCTGGCTACCTACGGCGCCTTCGTCAACCCGCCCCGGGCCCTGGGCTGGAGCCTCATCACCGGTCTCCTGGGCATCGCTTTTTTCCTGGGCCTGGTGGTTATGGGGGCCATCATGGTTTTCGGCTGTTGCGAAGTGGAACGCCTTACCTTTACCGCCTACGACCTGGCACAGGTGATCTCCCTGGGGCAGTTTTTTGAACGGGTGGAAGTCCTTTTCCTGGCCATCTGGGTGGCCGGGGTATTTATCAAAATCACCCTCAACCTTTATGTCACTGCCCTGGGCCTGGCCACCGTAACCGGGCTCAAGGAGTACCGGCCCCTGGTGGCGCCCCTGGGGGCCTTGAATATCGTCATGTCCTGCCTGCTGTACCGCAATATCAGCGAGGTCCGCCAGGACCTGCTCCTGGTGGAACCGGGGTGGACCCTCACCTGGCAGCTTGGCCTGCCCCTGCTGTTGCTGGTGGTAGCCTGGCTGCGGGGGAAAAGGAGGACCGGGGCATGAAAGCCTGGCTGCGCTGGCTGGCGGCTTCCCTTTTGTTGGTCTTGCTGCCCGCTCTAACGGCGGGTTGCTGGAGCCGCCACGAGATTGAGGAACTGGCCGTTGTCGGCGCCGTCGCCCTGGATGCCGCCCCGGGGGACCAGGTGCGCCTCAGCGTCTTTATAACCCTGCCCCGGGCCATAGCCGGGGGGCCGTCCATGGGCGGTAGTAGTGGCGGGGCACCGGCCAAAGTGGGGGAAGTAATCAGCGCCACTGGCAGCGACTTTGCCGAGGCCGCCCGGCGCCTGGAGGAACTTATTCCCCGGCGCCTCTTCTGGGCGCAAAACCATGTCTTGATTATCGGCGAAGAGCTGGCCCGGCGCGGCCTCCATTCCCTGGATTTCTTCAGCCGCGAGCGCCAGATGCGCCTGACGATGTTGATCTTAATCACCAGCGGCGAGGCCCGCCAGGCCCTGGACCTGCCGGCGGGAATAGAGCTGGGCCCCGGGACTATTTTGACAGGCATCGTACGTAACAAAACTACTTTTAAGGTGGAATTGAAAGACCTCCTGGCCATGTGGGAGGCACCGGGAGACAACCCCGCTATCCCCCGGATAGTCATGACGCCGGCAGGGGGGCAGGAGAGCCGGGAGGCCGGCGGCGGGGGCGGCGGAGGTAGCAAAGGTGGCGGCCAGGAAGGGGGTAAAAAGAAGCCCCCTGAGGCCGTAGCCATCAAAGGCGCCGGCGCCTTCCGCGACGACCGCCTGGTGGGCTGGTTGGATGAAAAGGAAAGCAACGGCCTCATGTGGCTGCGGGGGGAGGTCAGGGAAGGGGTTGTTACCGTAACGCTGCCGGGCCAGGGCGCAGGGCAGGGTCAGGGAGGGGGCCGGCCGCAGGATTTCCCCCGCGACCAGACCCGGAGCCAGACGCAGGGCCAGGCCTCGGTGATCTTTCACCGTATTAACGCCCAAACCACAGCCCGGGTGGAGGACCAGCAGTTAACCTTTAAGGTCGAAATCCGGGGCCATGGCGACTTAATGGAAAACACGGCTAACCTTAACCCCGACCGGCAAGAGGATTTACAGGCTATCCAGGAAGCCGTCAACAGGGAAGTGGGGGAGCGCGTCCAGGCCGTCATCCGCAAGGCCCAGCAGGAATTACGTACGGATATCTTTGGTTGCGGTGAGATCCTACACCGGAGTAACGTCCGTTACTGGCGCCAGGTCAGGGACCATTGGAACGAGGAATTTACCCGGGCGCAAATCCAGGTTCAGGTCGACCTTACCCTGCGGCGCATGGGTATGACCAACAGGGCGCCGGGAAAAACAGGATCTACTGGCGGCAAAGGCGCCACCCAGGGTACCGCCAGGTAAAGGGCAAACGAGGCAAAGGGGCAAACGGGGAATGTTATGTGGCACCGGTGGAGGATTAAAAGGGGATGGGGTGAGGAAATGATCATACTAATTATCCTGGCCTTCCTGGCCATAGCTTACCTGGACGGCCCGGGCCTCTGGCGGAAAAAGGAGTGGCGGGAACTGGCCGTTATGGGCATCGTCTGGTCTTTAGGCCTGGCCCTGAGCCTGGCCGCGGCCTGGCATTGGCCCGTCCCTAACCCGGCCCGAATCCTGGCCCGGGTCTTTGGCCCGGTGACCATGTGGCTGACCAACCTGATTGGATGAAAGAGTGGGGTTTGCAGAAGGAAAAACAAGCTGGATGGCGAAAGTAATTCCGTGGGATAGCTTGGCACCGGCAGGTGAACGCCTGCCGATCACGAACCGGATCGTAATCGCTGCCGCCTTTGGGGCAGAGGGAAGCGGGAGAATGGGGGAGGATTGCCATGAGCCGGGATAAGTTAAAGGACCCCCAGGTGGACGAACTCTTCCGGGCTATTTTAACCCTGGAAAACCAGGACGAGTGTTACCGTTTCTTTGAAGACCTGTGTACCACCGCCGAGATCAAGGCCATGGCCCAGCGCCTGGCCGTAGCCCGGCTCCTGCGCCAGGGGGTCACCTACACGGCCATTGCCGCCGCCACCGGGGCCAGCACGGCCACCATCAGCCGGGTTAAGCGCTTCTTAAACTACGGTGCTGACGGCTATAACCTTATCCTGGACCGTCTGGAGGGGGATAAACCCGTGGGTTAACGGCGGGCGGAGTTCCGTCTATGGAGTTTGATGCCTTCTTCCACGGACTCAGAAAAGACGACTACAAGGTGGGGATCTTTCCCTGCGCCGCTCAGGAGTTATGCGCCGACAGAACGATTGGCACAAAGAGGCGATAGTCAGGGCGGCACCCGGTGCTATTTAACGGCAGGAATAGATATAGCCCGTCTGGGGCAGCTAGTTCAACCTAAGAGCCAGGCAAGCACCCTGTCGTCCTTTGTCCCTAAACGCCAACCGTGCTATTATTACGTTAATACGTTAACATAGTAAAGTGGTGAAGGTGATTGATCAACGGGAGGAACCTTCTTGTACCCGCCGGGGTGCGGGACTTCCTACCGGCTGAAGCGGCTGCCCTGCGGGAGCTGGAGCAAAAACTGGTGACCTGCTTTCAAAGTTGGGGATACCAGGAGGTATTGACCCCGGCTTTTGAATTTGTGGCAACCTTTCAGGCCGGCTCACCGGCCGGAGATGAAGACAGCCTTTATAAATTCATTGACCGCCAGGGGCGGGTCCTTGCTTTACGGCCGGAGATGACGGCGCCCATTGCCCGCCTGGTAGCCACATCTTTGCGGCGGGAAACCCTGCCCCTCCGCCTGTGTTACTGCGCTCCTGTCTTTCGCTTCGAAGAACCCCGGGCGGGGAGGCAACGGGAGTTCCACCAGGCCGGGGTGGAGCTCATTGGTACCGGCTCAGTGGCAGCTGATGTGGAGATTATAGCCCTGGCAGTAGAAGCCCTGCTGGCAGCGGGTCTGGAGAATTTTCGCCTGGGTATCGGCCAGGTGGCCGTCACCAGGGGTGTCCTCCAGGGCCTGGATTTGCCTCCTGAAATCGTAACCAGGATCAAGGTGGCCCTGGCTGGCAAGGATCTGGTTGCCCTGGAGCAGATCTACAGTGAATACCACCTGGCCGGACCGCAGCGGCGGCAACTGGAACTCCTGGCGACTTTACACGGCGGGGCCGAAGCCCTGGCCGTAGCCAGGCAAGAGTTTAACCAGACGGGAGCCCTTGCCGCCCTGGATGGCCTGGTGCAGGTATGGCAGGCGCTGGCTGCCTGCGGGTTGGAGCGGTGGCTCTTTATCGACCTGGGTATTTTGCGGGATTTCAATTATTACACCGGCATTGTCTTTGAAGGTTATGTCCCGGGCCTGGGTATGCCCGTCTGCGGCGGCGGTCGCTATGATGGCCTGCTGGGGCAGTTCGGCTATCCTTGCCCGGCTACCGGCTTTGCCCTGGGCCTGGAGCGGGTCCTCCTGGCCCGGGAGGAAGGCCGGGGCCCGGTCCGGGACGGGGGTTACCTGGTAGCGGGCCGGGATCTGGCGCAGGTTTTGCGCCGGGCAGGGGAGCTGCGCCGGACGGGGGCCAGGGTAATCCTGGATGGTGAGAGTCACAGCCGCGGGGAAGCGGCAGCCCGCGCTGCGGACCAGGGGTTGGATCTGCTCTGGACGGATGATTAAGGCTTGTGGTGCCGGTTAATGTGGGTTGCAGCAGTGGGCAAAGGGTGGCGCTGGCAATTCCAGCCCCAGGGGGAAAGCCTAAAAGCAGGATGTGGGGGAAAAATGGTGGGAGACTTACTCACCCTGGCCCTACCCAAGGGCAAGCTGGGTGAAGGTGCTATACAGTTATTGCGGCAGGCCGGCCTCCCGGCGTCAGGCGTGGACCCGGAAGCGCGGCAACTGGTTTTTACCTTTCCCGCCGCCGGGGCACGCTACCTCATCTGCCGGCCTACTGATGTCCCTACTTATGTGGAACACGGAGCCGCTGACCTGGGGATTGTCGGCAAGGATACCCTGGTGGAGGCCGGGGCCGATGTCTTTGAGCTGGTCGATCTGGGCTTTGGCTACTGTCGTTTTGTCGTTGCCGCCCCCCGGCAGCGCTGGGAGGCGGCCGGGCAAGCATTGGAAAACCTGTTGGCCGGTAGCCGCCGGGTGGCCACCAAGTTTCCCCGGGTGGCGGCGGCCTTTTTCCAGGAGCGGGGCCTGCCGGTAGAGATAATCAAGCTCCACGGCAATATCGAACTGGCTCCCCTGGCGGGGCTGGCCGACCTGATTGTCGATATAGTCTCCACCGGCCGGACCTTAACAGAAAACGACCTGGTGGAGGTGGCCCCGATTTTTTCTTCCACCGCCCGCCTGATCGCCAACCGGGTGAGTTACCGTATTAATTCCCAGCGCCTGCGACCGGTCATTGACGCTTTAAGGCAGGCGGCTACGCAAGGGGGTGCCGGATTTGCTACCAATCCTTAAGGGCGCGGAGGTACGGCAGCGCTGGGCCGGCCGTTTGCTGGCGCAAGAGGGTGCGGCGGCCAGGGTACGGGAGATTACGGCTGCCGTCCAAAGGGAAGGCCAGGCAGCCGTGGAACGCTATACCCGGGAACTGGACGGCGTCGACTTAAGGGAAGCCGGTTTCCGGGTGACCAGGGAGGAAAGGGAAAGGGCTTGCCAGGCCGTCCCCACCGATCTGGTGCAAGCCATCTATAAGGCCCGGGACAACATCGAGGCCTACCACCGGCGCGAATTAAAGGGTTCATGGTTGGACACGGACAAAACCGGTACCATCCTGGGCCAGGTCTGCCGGCCCCTGAAGCGGGTGGGCCTTTATGTACCCGGCGGTACGGCGGCTTACCCCTCGTCGGTATTGATGACCGCCGTGCCGGCCCGGGTGGCCGGGGTGGCAGAAATAGCCCTGGCCACGCCGCCGCGGCGGGACGGGAGCATCAATCCCCTGCTCCTGGTGGCGGCTTCGGTGGCCGGGGTGAGTGAGATTTACAAGATGGGGGGCGCCCAGGCGATAGCTGCCCTGGCTTTCGGGACGGAAGCAGTAGCGCCGGTGGACAAGATCGCCGGCCCGGGGAATATTTACGTTACCCTGGCCAAAAAGGAAGTCTACGGTGTGGTCGATATCGACATGCTGGCCGGTCCCAGCGAGATCGTCGTTATCGCCGACTCCCAGGCGCGGCCGGAGTGGGTGGCAGCCGACCTGCTCTCCCAGGCCGAGCATGACGCCCTGGCCGGGGCGGTCCTGATTACCCCGGAGGAAGGGCTGGCCCATGCTGTAAGCGAAGCAGTCGAACGCCAGCTGGCAACCCTGCCCCGGCGGGAGATTGCCGCCCGTTCCCTGGCCAGTTACGGCGCTGCCGTGGTCGTGACCGATATGGAGGCGGCCCTGGACCTGGCCAATGCCCTGGCCCCTGAGCACCTGGAGCTCTACATGGCCGAACCCTGGGCCTGGCTGGGCCGGGTGGAAAACGCCGGGGCGATTTTCCTGGGCCCCTACAGCTCGGAACCCCTGGGAGATTACCTGGCTGGCCCCAGCCACGTCCTGCCCACCGGCGGCACGGCCCGGTTTTACTCGCCTTTAAGCGTGGCCACCTTCATGAAAAGGAGCAGCCTTATTGCCGCCAGCCCTGCTTACTTCCAGGCGGTGGGCGGTTTCATCCAGGACCTGGCCCGGGCCGAGGGTCTGGAGGCCCACGCCCGGGCGGTAGCCCTGCGGTTGGGGGAGGGCTTGAAATGAGCCGCGAAGCCTTGATTGAACGGCAAACAGCGGAAACGAACATCCGTGTGGAGCTTAACCTGGACGGCAACGGCCAGTGGCAGGGCAGCAGCGGTATACCCTTCTTTGACCACCTGCTGGCCCAGCTGACCCGCCATGGCCTCCTGGATCTCACAATAGGGGCCGCTGGCGACCTGGAGGTTGACAACCACCACACGGTGGAAGACACCGGTATCTGCCTGGGCCAGGCCCTGAAGGCCGCCCTGGGGGATAAAGCCGGGATTAACCGCTACGGCAGCGCCCTGGTACCTATGGATGAGGCCCTGGTCCAGGTGGCCCTGGACTTTAGCGGCCGGCCCTACCTGGCTTATGACCTGGACCTGCCGCCGGTCCGTATGGGCAGCCTGGAAACAGAGCTGATTGAGGAATTCCTGCGCGCTCTGGTCAACCACAGTGGCTTGACCCTGCATGTGGCCAAGCTGGCCGGCCGCAACAGCCACCACATCGTCGAGGCCCTCTTTAAGGCCCTGGGCCGGGCCATCCGGGAGGCTGTCACCCTGGACCCGCGGGTGCAGGGTGTACCTTCCACCAAGGGGAGCCTGGTTTGAAAGGGCGAAGAAGCCTGAATCATTTTTGGCAGAACCCTATTTGCGGAGGAAACCACATGCATCCCATAGCCATCATCGATTACGGTATGGGCAACCTGGGGAGCGTCCAGAAGGCCCTGGTCCAACTGGGCTATCCGGCGGAGATAACTGCGGATCCCGAAAAGGTCGTGGCCGCTCCCGGCGTGATCCTGCCCGGGGTGGGGGCCTTTGCTGATGCCATGGCCAATTTGCGCCAGGGGGGGCTGGCAGCGGCCATCCCACGGCTAGTTCAGCGAGGGGTGCCTTTGCTGGGTATTTGCCTGGGGCTGCAGCTCCTTTTTACCTCCAGTGAGGAAGGGGGGCCTGTAGCCGGCCTGGACCTCCTGCCGGGCCAGGTGCGGCGCCTGCCAGCCGGGCTGAAGGTACCCCATATGGGCTGGAACCAGGTTTATTTCCCCCGGCCGGGGGGGCTATTCCGGGGTATACCGGCAGGTACTAATTTTTACTTTGTTCATTCCTATTATATTGACCCGGCCGATAGTTCCATCGTCACCGGAACTACGGCATACGGCTTAACCTTTGCCGTCAGCGTCCAGTGGGGCAACCTTTACGGGGTGCAGTTCCACCCGGAAAAGA
>JASUSX010000060.1 GCA_030445875.1 Clostridia bacterium | reverse complement strand
CGTTATTTTCATGCCCGACGCTACGGGCAAGCTGGCGGTCCGGGCTACAGCGCCTTCCCCGCCCGAAAAATGGCTGGACAGCAATGAATACGCTGTAGCCGGGTGGGTTTTTACCCACGGACAGCTTGCCGGCAGGGGGACTGACACCCTGGCAGGGGCCGAAGGCCTGTACCTACCCTTAAGGACAGATAACAATAACCTGGCCGTCCTGGGTGTAAAACTTAAATATCCTGAGCGCCGCCTGGGACCGGAGCAACGCCGGTTACTGGAAGCCTTCGCTAACCTGGCGGCCCTGGCTATCTTACGCCTGCAGTTGGCGGTCGAGGCCCAGCAGGCCCGCTGCCTGGCAGCCTCAGAGAAACTGCGTACTGCTTTATTCAACTCTATTTCCCATGACCTGCGAACGCCCCTGGCTTCCATCACGGCCGCCGTTACCGGCCTCCTGGAAGGGGAAGAGGTCTATCATCAGGAGGCGCGGCAGGCTCTCCTTCAGACTATAAAGGAGGGCGCGCGACGCCTGAACAGGCTGGTGGGCAACCTGCTGGACATGGCTCGCCTGGAGAGTGGTATGCTGCAGTTAAAACAGGAATGGTGCGATTTAGAAGATATTATTGGCGTTGCCCTGGGGCAGCTTCGGGAAACCTTGCAGGACCGGCCCCTGGAGGTTAACATTCCCCCGGAACTGCCCCTGGTCAAGGTGGATTTCACCTTGATTGAACAGGTTCTGGTCAACCTGCTGGAGAATGCCGTTAAATATTCTCCTCCCGGGAGTAAAATTGACATTGCAGTGCGCCGGGAGGGAAAGGAGTTGCAGGTGGCCGTCGCCGACCGGGGTGCCGGCATTCCGGAAGGCGATCGGGAAAGGGTATTCGAGAAGTTTTACCGCCTGCAGTCACCCCGGCATGTGAGCGGCACCGGCCTGGGACTCTCCATCTGCAAGGGGATTATTGAGGCCCACGGGGGGAGAATCTGGGCCGAACCCCGTCCCGGGGGCGGCAACGTCTTTACTTTCTCTCTGCCGCTGGATGAACAGCCTCCGGAGCAGGTCCCTTCGGCCAGGGGAGGTGAGGAAGGTGACCGCTAAGGGTGCCCGCATCCTGATTATCGATGATGAGCCCCCCATCCGCCGCCTGCTCAAGGTAGCCCTGGCAGCCCACGGCTACGACCTGGCTGAGGCCACCAGCGGGCAGGAGGGGCTGCAGCAGGCCGCTTTTCTCCACCCGGACCTGGTCATCCTGGACCTGGGTTTGCCCGACCTGGACGGCCTGGAGGTCATCAAGCGACTGCGGGAGTGGTCCCAGGTACCCGTTATTATCCTGACGGTGCGCGAGCACGAGCAGGATAAGATCGCCGCCCTGGACGCCGGCGCTGATGACTATGTCACCAAGCCCTTCAGCATGGGGGAACTCCTGGCCCGGATGCGGGCGGCCCTGCGGCACGCGGCTAGAAGTGAAGAAGAACCGGTACTGAGCCTGGGCGGGTTGACGGTGGACCTGGCCCGCCGCCTGGTAACGGTGGAGGGCCGGGAAGTCAAGCTGACACCGACGGAGTACGAGATCTTGAAAAACCTGGCCGTCAACGCCGGGCGGGTGCTGACCCACCGCCAGCTTCTCCGTACCATCTGGGGCCCGGAATACCAGGATGATACCCACTACCTGCGCGTATATATCGGCCAGCTGCGGCGTAAGCTCGAACCCGATCCCACCCGGCCCCGCTATATCATCACCGAACCCGGAGTCGGCTACCGCCTGATAGGCGGGGAATAATTCCGAATAGCCAGTGGCGGTGTGCCGGTGCCGAACAAAGAGCAGCAGGAATGCTAAACCGTGCCTGCTGCTTTCAAGTTATTTGAGCCTGATTTCGATCCTGGCGTCCAACGCCCTGGCGACCTTTTTTAAGAAACGCAGGGAAGGATTATAGGTGCCGCTTTCTAATCTGGCAATAGCCTACTGGCGTGTTCCAACTTTGCGCGCCAGTTCAGCCTGGCTGATGCCTTTGAGTTTTCGCTGTTCAATAATAGACTTGATAAGCTGGTACTCCGGCTCCAGGTCCTCGTAGGCCTGGCGAAAAGCCGGCTTCTCTGTTAACTTATTTTTGAACTCCTCCCATTTCATTAAAACCCACCCATCCTTTACTTATAATCCTTCATCCTGGCGATAGCAGTTTTTAATTCTTTTTGTGGTGTTTTCGAGGTTTTCTTAGGAAAAGCGTGGGCCACCACCAAAGTGTTGCCAAAGTGGAAAAATAATAGTCTGAACCCTTGACCTCCGAAGGGGACCCGCAATTCCCAGAGGTCGCATGAAACCTGGCAGGCCGGTTCCATTAATCTCATTATCTCTGCCATTGCTGCGATTATGTTTGGCCTAGCCCTAGGGCAAGGACAGCAACTGGCTGCTAGCACGGTGATAGTAAGCGGTATTCTCACCAGTTTCTTCGTATCGGGTATTTTCGCGATAAATAATGTTTATACGCCTGAACAATACCCGACAAGCGTGAGAGCGACTGGGGCGGGCTGGGCGCAAACCTTGTCCCGTTTTGGCTCCGCATTGGCCCCGTTAATTATTGGCTACCTGTTTCCTTTCCTTGGAACTAGCGGTGTGTGCACAACGCTGGCAGGAGCCTTTGTTCTGGCTGCTGCAGCCGTATTAATCCTGGGTGAAGAAACGAGAGGAAAACCGCTAGAAGAATAATAAACAAAAACCTAACTTTGGCGATAGAGCAATAGTCAGAATGATTCTTCAACCGGCTTATAAGAGCATATTAATTTAAGTAGTCTTTTGATGAGGATTTATTTACGGGTGGCGGGAAGCTAAAGGCTCCTGCCGCCTTTTTTATCCGGTGGGCATCCAAAACTACAGAAACCAAAATTATCGACAGCATCGTACATAATATTGAACGGCTTATAAGAATTTTACGAGACCAGGCAGGAGAATTACATTTTACGGCGAATATGTCTCTAAAAGAACTATCACAAACGTTATGATAAAGTTAAGTTCATATGCACGCTATCACGGATTTGAGGGGCTATTTTTTCGTCTCTATATGTGAAGCAATTCACCACCTGGAGGGCGCAACCGGTGAAACTCAGGGAGATACAGGCCATTCTGGCGGCCGAGGTTTTTACCGGCGCCGATAAACTGGACCTGGAAGTGGAGGCCGGCTTTGGCTCTGACCTGATGAGCGATGTCCTGGCGTTTACCCGCGGCCGGGTGGTCCTGTTGACCGGCCTGACCAATACCCATGTTATCCATACCGCGTCCATGGTCGATGCGGTAGCCGTTGTCTTTGTCCGGGGTAAAAGGCCGGACCGGGCGCTCATTGACGCTGCCGCGAAGATGGGCTTGCCCCTCCTGGGGACCAAGTTGTTAATGTATGATAGCTGCGGCCGCCTCTTCCGGGCCGGGTTAAAGGGGTGTTCCGGGGAAGTGCTGGAGCCAAAATGAATGAAGCCCGGCCACCCCTGGAGTTAACTATCCCCGTCCGGGCATGGGATTTTCTGGCCGGGGGGGATGGGGCGGCCCGCGTCCGCCAGGTCCTGCAGCAGGTAGGTTTCCCCCCGGCCGTTATCCGGCGAGTGGCCATCGCCACCTATGAAGCGGAGATGAATATCGTCATCCATTCCCAGGGTGGCGAACTCAAAGCGCAGATTACCCCCGCGGTTATTACTATCATCGCCCGTGATACCGGCCCGGGAATACCAGATATTGATCTGGCTATGCAAGAGGGCTATTCAACCGCCCCCCGGGAGATCCAGGAGATGGGCTTCGGCGCCGGGATGGGGCTACCCAATATCCGCCGCTGCGCCGACGAACTGGCCATCGATTCCATGCCGGGTAAGGGTACGGTAATAAAAATAGTCATCTACAATCGCTAAAAGGCGGTGGCGTAATGGGGTATTTCCATTCCGTGCGCCTGGAAGAGGATAAATGTAAAGGCTGTACCAATTGCATCAAGCACTGCCCGACGGAAGCCATCCGGGTGCGGGAGGGTAAGGCGCGTATTATCCAGGAACGCTGTATCGATTGTGGCGAGTGCATCCGTATCTGCCCCAACCACGCCAAGATCGCCGTGGGCGACGGCCTGGAGGCTCTGGATGCTTACCGCTACCGCGTCGCCCTGCCGGCGCCGGCTTTTGTCTCCCAGTTTGCCGGCCGGGCTGATCTGGAACATATCCTGGGGGCCCTTCTGACCCTGGGCTTTGATGCCGTTTACGAGGTGGCCCTGGCAGCAGAAGTAGTAGCCCGGGAAACTCGCCGTTACCTGGATAATTACCGGGGCAAAAAACCGCTGATTTCGCCAGCCTGCCCGGCGGTGGTGGGCCTCATCCAGGTGCGTTTCCCTTCCCTGGTGGAGCAAATATTGCCCCTGGTCACGCCCATGGACCTGGCCGCCAGGTTAGCCCGCCGGGAAGGTGTGAGGGCCACAGGCCTGCCGCCGGAAGCCATAGGCACTTTCTTCCTTTCTCCCTGCCCGGCCAAGATCACGGCCGGCCGCCAGCCCCAGGAAGGCATGGCGGGCCCCGATGGGGTCATACCCCTGGCAGCCATATACGGTGATATTCGCCAGCGGTTGGCCACAGCCCCCTCTTGCCCATCCCGCGCTGGCGCATCAGGATACGGTTGGGGCCACAGCGGCGGGGAGAACGCCAGCATTGGCGGCCGGCGTTTACTGGAGGTAGACGGCATCCACCACGTCATCGAAGTGTTAACCCAGATCGAAACGGGGGATTTCGAGGACATCGATTATATCGAAGCCCAGGCCTGCCCCGGCGGTTGCGTCGGCGGCGCCCTGATGGTCCGCAACCCCTACCTGGCCCGGCTGGAGCTGAGGCAACTCACCCGGGAGCTACCGGCAGGCCGGGTTGATCTGCCGGATCCTGGTGGCAGCCTGGCAATGGCGCCGGTACAGCCGCGGCCAGCCCTGCTACTGGACGCCGACCTGGCTACCGCCCTGGAAAAGATGCGCCGCCTGGAAGCTACCCAGGCCCTGCTGCCAGGCCTGGACTGCGGTTCCTGCGGTTCGCCTAACTGCCGCGCCCTGGCCGAGGATATTGTCCGGGGTGAGGCCCAGGATACCGACTGCGTCTTTGTCCTGCGGGACCGGGTGCGGGTCCTGGCCGAAGAGGTGGTAGAACTGGCGCGGAAACTGCCGCCGTCCATGGCCCAGCCGGAAAGGGGAAGTGATAATGAAACTGCGGGCAATAGTGGAGCATCTGAATTTACAGGTCCTGGCCGGGGAGAAAGCCCTGGACCGGGAGGTTGAAGGTGGTTACTGCTCCGACCTGATCAGCGATTTTATGGCCAATGGGGGACCGGGGTGCCTGTGGTTGACCCTCCAGACCCATATGAATGTAGTCGCTGTAGCCCTTTTGACCGGGGCGGCAGGGGTGGTCCTTACCGGGGGGAGGGGGATACCGCCGGAGGTATGCCGCAAAGCTGAGGCTGAAGGCTTGCCCCTGCTGTCTACATCCAGCCGGACCTTTGAAGTAGCCGGCCGCCTGTACCAGCTTCTTAATCCATGACTACCTTCCGTGCTGACCTCCACATCCATACCGCCCTGTCCCCTTGCGCCGGGGAAGAGATGACACCACCCGCCATTGTGGCTGCGGCTTTGAGGGCCGGCCTGCAGCTTATTGCCGTGACCGACCACAACAGCGCCGGTAATGTGGCTGCTGTCCAGGAGGCCGCCCGGGGTACAGGCCTGAACGTCCTGGCGGGAATGGAAGTCCAGACCCGGGAGGACGTGCACCTGGTATGCCTATTTAATACCGCAAGGGAGGCCCGGGAATGGCAAAGGGAGATCTACCGTCACCTCCCGGTCGGGGAGAACCGGGAGGAATATTTCGGCTCGCAAATCCTGATGGATGCTGCGGGGCGGGAAACAGGTCGGGAAACCCGGCTCCTGCTGGGGAGCGTTGACCTGGGGGTGGAAGAAGTGGTACAGAGGGTAAATGGCCTGGGGGGGATAGTTTTACCAGCCCATGTGGATAGGCCCGCATACAGCCTCCTGGCCAACTTAGGGTTAATCCCCCCGGGGCTGCCGGTCCCGGCCCTGGAAGTGGGCTTGCTCAGCCCGGAAGCTGCCTGCAAAAAATTTCCCGCCCTCTCTGGCTGGCCCCTGGTGGCGGCTTCCGATGCCCATTACCCAGGTGACATTGGGCGGCGGGTGACAGAGTATGATCTAGAGGCGGTAAATATCGCCGCCCTGACCCGCGCCCTGCGACGACAGCACTTCAAGGTGGTGATTGATGCAGGGAGGAATAATTTCAGATAAATAGCACAGTAAGTTCGGCATTTCGGTTAGAACTTTTACCAAAGGAGGTTTTGTTACCATGGAAGCCTGTCAATGCGAAGCCAAATGGGAGGAACTCGACCAGATCATCGCCGCCCACCGCGGCCAGCCCTCGGCCCTCATCGAGGTCCTCCACCAGGCCCAGGACCTCATCGGCTACTTGCCCAAAAAGGTGCAGATCGCCATCGCCGACGGCCTGGGGGTGTCCCTGACGGAGGTCTACAGCGTCATTTCCTTCTACCACCACTTTACCGTCAAGCCCAAGGGCAAGTACCAGATTTCCGTCTGCAAGGGCACGGCCTGCTACGTCAAGGGGTCGCCGGAGATCCTGGAGCGCCTGCAAAAAGAGCTGGGCATCAAAGCCGGCGACAGCACCGACGACGGCAAGTTCTCCCTGGAGGTCGTCCGGTGTCTCGGGGCCTGCGGCCTGGGTCCCGTCATGACCGTCAACAAGCGCGCCCACGGGCTTTTGAAGCCCGACACGGCGGCCGCCGTGTTAAAGCAATACCAGTAAAGCCATGGAAGAACTGGCCCTGCATCTCCTCGACCTCCTGGAAAACGCCCTGGCTGCCGGCGCCCGCCATATCCTTATTACCATTGAAGAGGATGCAGAGCGCGACCGGTTGACCGTCACCGTCCAGGACGACGGCCGCGGTATGGGGGCGGAAGCCCTGCCCAAGGCCCTGGACCCTTTTTACACTACCCGCACTACCAGGAAGGTGGGTTTGGGGTTGTCCCTCTTCCAGGCCACAGCCGTCCAGTGCGGCGGCACCCTATCCCTGGAATCCTGCCCGGGCCAGGGGACCAGGGTGGTGGCCACCATGAAACTCAGCCACCCGGACCTGCCGCCCCTGGGGGATATGGGGGCGACCATCGCCACCGCCCTGAGCCGGGAAGAACCGGTGGAGATTGTCTACCGCCACCGCCGGGGGATGCGGGAATTCCAGTTTTCCTCCGCCTGGCTACAACTCCACCTGGGGGAAATACCCTTGAACTGCGGGCCGGTACTGGACTGGGTGCAGCGTTATATCAACAAAGGACTGGCAGAATTGTACGGAGGTGACGCCAAGTGATCAAGTCCCTGGAAGAACTGCAAAAGTTAAAGGAAGAACAGCTTGAAGCCATCCGCCTGCGGGAAGCGGAGCAAAAGGTAAGGATAGTCGTCGGCATGGGTACCTGCGGCATCGCCGCCGGCGCCCGGGAAGTGATGGCCGCCATCCTCGACGAACTGGGCAAAAGACATCTGACCAGCGTGGCCGTGACCCAGACTGGCTGCGTGGGCCTCTGCGCCCAGGAGCCCCTGGTGGACGTCATCCTGCCGGGCAAGCCCCGGGTGACCTACGGCAAGGTCGACGCCAATAAAGCGCGGCAGATCGTCGCCCAGCACGTCGTCAACGGCATCGTCATCAGCGAATGGGTTGTTAACAGGGGGGAAGCGTAAATGGAATTCTATCGTGCCCACGTCCTGGTCTGCGCCGGCACAGGCTGTACGGCCTCGGAAAGCCCGGCTACCAAAGAAGCCCTCATCCGGGAATTAAGGGCCCGGGGCCTGGATAAGGAGATCCAGGTCGTCGACACCGGCTGCTTCGGCTTCTGCCGCTTTGGCCCCAACATGATGGTCTACCCGGAAGGGGTCTTCTACACCCAGGTCCACCCGGAGGACGTCCCCGAACTGGTAGAAGAGCACTTCGTCAAGGGCCGGGTGCTGGAGCGCAAGCTCTACAAGCAGCCGGAGACGGAAGCCGCCGTCAAGGCCTTCGAGGACATCCCCTTCTTCAAACACCAGGTGCGCATCGCCCTGCGTAACTGCGGCCTCATCAATCCCGAATCCATCGACGAGTATATCGCCCGCGACGGCTACCAGGCCCTGGGTAAAGTCCTGACTACTATGAAGCCCGGTGAGGTTATCGACACCATCAAGAAATCGGGCCTGCGCGGCCGGGGCGGCGGCGGCTTCCCCACTGGCCTCAAGTGGGAGTTCGCCCACCGTTCGCCGGGACCGGTCAAATATATCGTCTGTAACGCCGACGAGGGTGACCCCGGGGCCTTCATGGACCGCAGCATCCTGGAGGGCGACCCCCACGCCGTCCTGGAGGGCCTGGCCATTGGCGGTTACGCCATCGGCGCCGGCCAGGGTTACATCTATGTCCGCGCCGAGTACCCCATTGCCGTGAACAGGTTGAAGATTGCCATCCAGCAGGCGCGGGAGAAGGGGTTGCTGGGCAAAAACATCTTTAACTCCGGTTTTGACTTTGACATCGACATCCGCCTGGGCGCCGGCGCCTTCGTTTGCGGCGAAGAGACGGCGCTGCTCGCCTCCATCGAAGGCCGCCGGGGTGAACCGCGGCCGCGGCCGCCCTTCCCGGCCGTGTCCGGCCTGTGGGGCAAGCCCACGGTTATTAACAACGTCGAGACCCTGGCCAATGTACCGACCATTATCCGCGAGGGCTGGGAGTGGTTCGCCGGCATCGGCACGGAAAAGAGCAAGGGGACCAAGGTCTTTGCCCTGGCCGGTAAGATTAACAACAACGGCCTGGTGGAGATCCCCATGGGCACCTCCCTGGGCGAAGTTATCTACGATATCGGCGGCGGTATCCCCGACGGCAAGAAGTTCAAGGCCGCCCAGACGGGCGGGCCTTCCGGCGGCTGCATCCCGGCCGCATACCTGAATACACCCATCGATTATGAATCCCTGACGGCCCTGGGGACCATTATGGGGTCCGGCGGCCTCATTATCATGGACGAGGACACCTGTATGGTGGACCTGGCCAAGTTCTTCCTGGACTTTGTCAAGGACGAGTCCTGCGGCAAGTGTACCCCCTGCCGCATCGGTACCACCCGCATGCTGGAGATCCTGGACCGCATCTCCAAGGGCCAGGGTAAAGAAGAAGACCTGGACCTGCTGGTGGAACTGGGCCAGCAGATCAAGGACACGGCCCTCTGCGGCCTGGGCCAGACGGCGCCCAACCCGGTCTTAAGCACCATCAAATACTTCCGCGACGAATACCTGGCCCACATCCGCGACCACCGCTGCCCGGCCAGCGTCTGCGCCGCCCTGTTTGACTCGCCGTGCCAGAACACCTGCCCGGCCAGCGTCGATGTGCCCATCTATATCGACCTCATCCGCCAGCGGCGTTTTGCCGAGGCCTACGAGGTCATCCGGCGGGAAAACCCCTTCCCGGTGGTCTGCGGCCGCGTGTGCAACCACCCCTGCGAGGGCAAGTGCAACCGGGCCAAGATCGACCAGCCCC
>JASUSX010000059.1 GCA_030445875.1 Clostridia bacterium | reverse complement strand
CCGTTAACTCTGCCGGCGTAAAGGAGGTTACCTTTTCGGCCTCTGTTTCCAGCGGGGGCGCCGGTGGCGGCAAGTCTTTCAGCATTGCCGCCAGGTGGTGCTGGTTACTTCCGGGGCCGTAGGGGCCGGTGTCGGCCGGCTGGGTCTCCAGGAGAAGCCCCGCACCCTGCCGGAAAAGCAGGCCGCCGCGGCCATAGGCCAGGGCCTGCTCATGCATATGTACGAAAAATTCTTTAGCGATTACGGCCTGCTGGTAGCCCAGGTGCTTTTAACCCGGGACGACCTGGCTGACCGCCGCCGCTACCTCAATTCCCGCCACACCCTGGCCGCCCTGCTGCGCCTGGGGGTGGTGCCGGTGGTCAACGAAAACGATACTGTGGCTGTGGACGAGATCCGCTTTGGCGACAACGACACCCTCTCCGCCCTGGTGGCCGGGCTGATAGACGCAGATATTTTAATCCTGCTGACGGATACCGGCGGCCTCTTCACGGCCAACCCGGCCGTAGACCGGGGCGCTACTCTGCTCCCCTGCATCCCAGAGATCACCCCGGAGATTGAGGCCCTGGCCGGGGGTTCTGGTTCCGCCTGGTCCACGGGCGGCATGACCACCAAGATCCAGGCCGCGCGGCTGGCCACCAGCTTTGGCATCCCGGTAGTAATCGCCAGCGGCCTGGAAGGCGGGCAAATCAGCGCCATTCTGCGGGGGGAAGGGATAGGTACTATCTTCCTGCCCCGGGAGCACCGCGCCCACACCCGCAAGCGCTGGCTGGCCTATGCCCCGGCGGCCCAGGGGCAGGTCCAGGTCGATGCCGGGGCTGCCCGGGCCATTGGCCGGCAGGGGAAAAGCCTGCTCCCGGGCGGGGTGACGGCTGTGGAGGGCGAGTTTGACCAGGGCGCTATTATTAGTATTGTTGACCCCGAAGGGAAGGAGATTGCTCGCGGCCTGGCTAACTACCCGGCAGCGGAAATTCGCCGCATCCAGGGCAGGAAAACGAAGGAGATTGGCGAAATCTTAGGCTATAAAGATTATGATGAGATCGTCCACCGGGATAATATGATCGTCCTTGGTTAAACGGAGGGATGGATGCATGGACATAGCTACCGAAGTACGCACCAAAGGCCGGCAGGCCAGGGAAGCGGCGCGCCTCCTGGCCAACCTGGGCACCGGCCAGAAGAACGAAGCCCTGCTATCCATGGCCCGGGCCCTGGAGGAAGAAAAGGACTTTATCCTGGCGGCCAACGCCCGCGATATGGCTGCCGGCCAAGAAAAGGGCCTTTCCCGGGCCCTCCTGGACCGGCTCCTCTTAAACGAGAAGCGCATCCAGGATATGGCAGCCGGCCTGCGGGAACTGGCAGCCCTGCCCGACCCCATAGGCCAGGTTACTTCCATGTGGACGCGGCCCAATGGCCTGCAGATTGGCCGGATGCGGGTTCCCCTGGGGGTGATCGGCATCATCTACGAAGCCCGGCCCAACGTGACGGTAGATGCCGCGGGCCTGTGCCTCAAAACCGGTAACGCCGTCATCCTGCGCGGGGGATCGGAGGCCTTTAATTCCAACCGGGCCTTAACCCAGGTTATCAGCCGGGCGGCGACAGCAGCAGGGGCACCGACAGGGGTAATCCAGCTTATCGAGACGACCGAGCGGGAGGCCGTCAACCTTTTACTGCGGGCCAACGAGTACCTGGATGTCTTGATCCCCCGCGGTGGTGCCGGCCTGATCCGCGCGGTAGTGCAAAACGCGACGGTGCCAGTGATCGAGACCGGGGTAGGTAACTGCCATGTCTACGTCGATGCCGAGGCCGACCTGGCGATGGCCCAAAGAATAGTCATCAACGCCAAGACCCAGCGTCCCGGCGTCTGTAATGCCATGGAGACCCTGCTGGTCCATGAGAAGGTGGCCCCTGCTTTCTTACCTCCCCTGGCAGCAGCCCTGAAAGAAAAAGGGGTTACCGTGCGGGGCTGCGAGCGTACCCGGGAGTTCATCCCTTGGGCCGAGGCAGCCACGGAAGAGGATTGGGCGACGGAATACCTGGATCTGATCCTGGCCATCCGGGTGGTAGACAGTTTCGCAGCCGCCCTGGAACACATCCATACCTATGGCACCAAACACTCGGAAGCCATCGTCACGGAGAACTACCAGCGGGCGCGGGAATTCCTGGCTCGGGTGGACGCGGCCGCTGTTTATGTCAATGCCTCCACCCGCTTTACCGATGGTTATGAATTCGGCTTCGGGGCGGAGATAGGCATCAGCACCCAGAAACTCCACGCTCGCGGTCCCATGGGCCCGGAACAGCTCACAACTTTTAAGTATATTATCTTTGGTAGTGGACAGATCCGTCAGTAATTGTTAAAATAACAGCATAGGGAACCGGGAGGGAGCTAGGACGACTTTTAATCACTGTCGGCGGGTCGGTATAATGGGGGGGACTTTTGACCCCATCCATTTCGGCCACCTGGTCACGGCTGAAGCGGCCCGCTGGGAATTTGCCCTGGAAAAGGTGGTCTTTGTCCCTTCCGGGCGACCTCCCCATAAAAAGGACTACCCGGTCACGCACCCGGAACACCGCTACCAGATGACGCTCCTGGCTACGGCCAGCAACCCCTATTTTGAAGTGTCCCGGAGTGAGATCGACCGGCAGGGTTATTCCTATACCGTGGATACGGTAAGGGAGTTTCGCGAGTTTTACGGCCCTGAGGTCCAGCTTTTCTTTATTACCGGTGCCGACGCCATTTTGGAAATCTTGACGTGGAAGGATGTCGGCAGGCTCCTTGAGGAGTGCCATTTTATTGCCGCCACGCGCCCTGGTTTTCAGTTGAACCGGCTTCAGGAGACCAGCCCCATGTTACCGGTTGAGGGTAGGCACCGAATCCATCTCATCGAAGTCCCGGCTCTGGCCATATCGTCTACTGATATCCGCTGGCGGGTACAAAATAAAAAACCCATTAAATACCTGCTCCCGGAAGCAGTAGAGGATTATATCCACCACCAGGGCCTTTACCGGCCCCGGAGCAGTGGCGTATACGAAAAGAGCTAGGACTATATACTACTATTAACATTAAAGAAGAGGTGAAGAGAATTGGTGCGTACCCTGTATGTGGGCAACCTTCCCTGGGCCACCACCGAAGAAGAACTGGCCAGGGCTTTTGCCGCCCATGGTGAAGTGTTAAGCGCGCGGATCATCACCGACCGCCAGACGGGACGGTCCCGGGGTTTCGGTTTCGTGGAAGTTAACGATGCCGATGCCGAAGGTATGATCGCAGCCATGAATGGCGCCGAACTCGGCAACCGCGTCTTAACGGTCAACGAAGCCCGGGCTCGTTCCTGAGGGTTCGGGGCTTAACTTTAACCTCCTATTTAACAAATAGGGGGTTTTTATTAGCTGCCGGGCATGAGGTAGAAAATGAAAAAATACCTGGAAATCCTGGCCGCCAGGCTAACCGCCGGCCGTTACCGCCACAGCCTGGGTGTAGCTGATACAGCAGCAGGATTGGCAGCAAAAAACGGTGTTGACCCGGAACAGGCCCGCCTGGCGGGCCTGTTACATGATTACGCCCGCGATCTACCGCCCGGGGAGCTCCTGGAGCTGGCCGGGGCTTACGGCCTGATCACCTGCGACCTGGAACGGCGGCTACCCGTCTTACTCCATGGCCCGGTGGGGGCTGTGCTCCTGGAACTGGACCTGAGAATAACCGATAAAGCCGTCCTCCAGGCGGTGGCCAGGCATACGGTAGGGGCACCGAATATGACAACCCTGGATAAAATTATTTACCTGGCCGATGTTATCGAGCCCGGCCGCCAGTTTGCAGGTCTCCAGGCAGTCCGCAAGGCGGCGGCGCGGGATCTGGACGCGGCTTTGTTGAAGGCCTTTGAAGCAAGCATTATTTATGTCCTGGATAAAGAACAGCCCCTCCACCCGGCTACGGTGGAGGCGCGCAACTATATTCTACTGGCCAGGGAGGTTGGGGATTGATGGAAGCAGCCCGGGTGGCCGAACTGGTGGCCAGGGCCTTACAGGAGAAAAAAGGGCTGGCAACGGTGATCCTGGATCTCCAGGGGGTCACCCTGATTGCTGATTACTTTGTTATTGCCAGCGGTACGTCGGCCACCCACGTACAGGCCTTGGCCGCCCGGGTAGAAGAGGTCCTGGATACAGCCGGGGTAAGGCTCCTGCACCGTGAGGGACGGGATAGCGCCCGCTGGATCTTGCTCGACTATGGAGCAGTAGTGGTGCATATCTTCCAGGAAGAAGAACGTCGTTTCTATGACCTGGAGCGCCTCTGGCGGGACGCCAGGATGATTAAGCTAGATGCTATATAGGGTCGCGTAGGGAGTGACGGGTGATGGAAGCAAGGTATAATTTCAAGGAGATTGAACCCAAATGGCAGCGTCGCTGGGAGGCCAGTGACCTGTACCGGGTAACGGAAGATGACACTAAGCCCAAGTTTTATTGCCTGGAGATGTTCCCTTACCCCTCCGGTAACCTGCACATGGGCCATGTGCGTAACTATTCCATTGGCGATGTAGTAGCCCGTTTTAAGAGAATGTGCGGCTATAACGTCCTTCACCCCATGGGCTGGGACGCCTTTGGCCTGCCAGCGGAAAACGCCGCCATCCACCGGGGTATTCCACCGGCGGAGTGGACCTGGAGTAACATCGCCAACATGCGTCGCCAGCTCCACGCCATGGGCATCAGCTACGACTGGGACCGGGAGGTGGCTACCTGCCACCCCAACTACTACCGCTGGACCCAGTGGCTCTTCCTCCAGATGTACAAGCACGGCCTGGCCTATCGCAAGCAGGCTGCCGTCAACTGGTGCCCCTCCTGTGCCACGGTGCTGGCCAACGAACAGGTGGTGGATGGCGCCTGCGAGCGTTGCCACACGCCGGTGATGCGTAAAGACCTGGAGCAGTGGTTCTTCCGCATCACGGACTATGCCGACCGGTTGCTGGCGGATCTCAAAAAGCTCCCCGGCTGGCCGGATAAGGTAAAGATCATGCAGGAGAACTGGATCGGCAGGAGTACCGGCGCCCGGGTCGTTTTTCGCCTGGAGGGCAGCGACGCTGAGATACCGGTATTCACCACCCGGCCGGATACCCTCTATGGTGTTACCTACATGGTCCTGGCCCCCGAGCACCCCCTGGTGGAGAAGCTGGCGGCCGGGACGCCCCATGAAAAAACGGTGGCTGAATTTGTCCGGGCGGCCCGCTATTTAAGCAACCTGGACCGGACGGCCACGGAGAAGGAAAAGGAGGGCGTTTTCACCGGCGCCTACGCCATTAACCCGGTTAATAACGAACGGGTGCCCATCTGGATTGCCAACTACGTCCTCATGGAATATGGCACCGGGGCGGTCATGGGGGTACCAGCCCACGACCAGCGTGACTTTGAGTTTGCCCGCAAATACGACCTGCCGGTCAAAGTGGTCATCCAGCCCGCCGGCCAGGAACTGGATGGCGCCACCATGCCGACCGCTTACGTTGAAGACGGCCTGATGGTTAACTCTGGCCCCTTTAACGGCACCCCTAACCGGGAGGGTATCAGCAAGGTTACCGAGTATCTGGAGAGAATGGGTAAAGGAAAAGCCCTGGTCAATTACCGCCTGCGGGACTGGCTCATTTCCCGCCAGCGTTATTGGGGCGCGCCTATCCCTATGATCTACTGCGACCACTGCGGCATTGTACCGGTACCGGAAGAAGACCTGCCGGTTGTTCTCCCGGAAGGGGTGGAGTTCCGGCCCACCGGGGAATCACCTTTAACCTATTGCCCGGAATTTGTCCATACCACCTGCCCCCGCTGCGGCGGACCGGCACGGCGGGAAACGGACACCATGGATACCTTTGTCTGTTCCTCCTGGTACTTCCTGCGCTACACCAGCCCTCACAGCCAGGAGCAAGCCTTTGCCCGGGATAAAGTCGACTACTGGATGAATGTGGACCAGTATATCGGCGGGGTCGAGCACGCCATCCTGCACCTCATGTACGCCCGCTTCTTCACCAAGGCCCTGCACGACTTTGGCCTGGTGGGGGTGGAGGAACCCTTCCAGAACCTCCTGACCCAGGGTATGGTCCTCAAGGAAGGTAGCAAGATGTCCAAATCCAAGGGGAATATTGTCAGCCCCGAGGAGATAATCGACCGTTACGGTGCCGATACCGCCCGCCTCTTTATCCTCTTTGCCGCCCCGCCGGAGCGGGACCTGGAATGGAGCGACCAGGGGGTGGAGGGCTGCTACCGTTTCCTGAACCGGGTCTGGCGCCTGGTAGCCGCTTACGCGGACGATGTCCGCCGGGCTGACGCTCTCCCCATGGCCCCGACGAAGCCCGCTGATGAGGAGCTCTGGCGGTTACTGCACGTAACTATTAAAAAGGTTACCGAAGATATTGAGACGCGTTTTAACTTCAACACAGCCATTAGCGCCATTATGGAACTGGTCAACGGCTGCTATCGTTACCAGGACGGAATATCGGCGAACGAGCAGAATCTCCCCCTTATGGGCGAGGTTTTAAGGAAGCTGGTAACCCTCCTCGCCCCCTTTGCCCCCCATATTGCCGAGGAACTCTGGCAGGGCCTGGGGGGACGGGCGAGCGTCCACCTGGAAAGGTGGCCGGTTTATGACCCGGAGGCCCTGGTGGCCAGGGAAGTCACGCTGGTAGTCCAGATTAATGGCAAGGTGCGGGACCGGGTGCAGGTACCGGCGGGCTTGCCGGATCAAGAGGTAGAAAGCCTGGTCCTGAAACGGGATAAGGTGGCCAGTATGCTGGCCGGCCAGCAGGTGGTCAAGGTGATCGTGGTACCGGATAAGCTGGTCAATGTGGTCGCCCGTCGGGCAAGTTGAGGCTATCCGGCGTTAGGCCCGTAACACCTGCAGGCGCCGGGGCTGGGGTAGTTTCTGCAGGATGGCTGCCGTACCCCGGACAACAGCGGCCAGGGGATCGCCGGCGACTTTTACTGGTAACTGGAGGCGATCGGCCAGGAAGAAATCCAGGTGGTGCAACAAAGCCCCGCCCCCGGTTAAGGTCACGCCCTGCTGGACCAGGTCCGCCGCCAGCTGGGGCGGAGTCCGCTCCAGGACCCCTGGCAATCCAGGGGTAAATAGGGTAGAATACTATACATGTTGAGTAACGTCGAAAGGATGGATGGTGATGGGATTGAAGCGGCTGTTGGCTCTGGTGCTGCTGGTTTTCGTCTCCCTGGTACCTTTAAGCGGGGTAGCCTGGGCTGCGGGCGGTAATGATTTGGGTCATGCTTTGCCCCTGTGGAGCGTTCTACCCTTCGTAGGCATGTTGCTGTCCATCGCCATCTGGCCGCTGATAAACGGCCACTGGTGGGAACACAACATGTGGAAGGTGAGCGCTTTCTGGGCCCTGGTCTTCTTTATTCCCTTCTTAATGGCCTTTGGCAGCGGGCTCGCCTTTTTTCAAGCCCTGGAAGTTATTTTACTGGACTATGTACCCTTTATCATCCTGCTTTTTGGTTTGTTTGTAGTCTCGGGGGGGATTATCCTCCGGGGGACCCTGCGGGGCACTCCAGCCGTAAACGCCCTGTTACTATTAATAGGGACCGCCCTGGCGAGCTGGATTGGCACTACGGGGGCCAGTATGCTCCTCATCCGGCCGGTGATCCGGGCCAATGAGTGGCGGCGTTACAAAGTCCATATAGTTATCTTTTTTATCTTCCTGATATCCAATATCGGTGGTGCCCTGACTCCGGTGGGTGACCCGCCCCTGTTCCTCGGTTATTTAAGGGGCGTACCCTTCTTCTGGACCATGAGGCTGATTTTCCCCATGGGGTTTAATGTAATAATTCTGCTGGTTTTACTCTATCTTCTGGATAGTTACTTCTATCGCAAAGAAAGTGTCCCCCAACAGAAGGCAGGACGGGATCCCTTGCGGGTCGATGGGCTGCAGAATCTTATTTACCTGGTGATCATTGTCGGGGCGGTCATTGTCAGTGGCATCCTGGCCAAGAACCCGGCCTTTGCTGACCAGCAGACGGGTGCCCTTTATGGTATCACCCTCTACCGGCACGGTGAGGAAGCGATAGTATTGCCCTACACCAACCTAATCCGCGACCTGGCCATCCTCCTGGCGGCCTTCCTGTCCTGGAAAACTACCTCCCAGGTTATCCGTAAAGATAACCGTTTTACCTGGGCGCCCATCAAGGAGGTCGCCACCCTCTTTGCCGGGATCTTTATGACCATGATTCCGGCCCTGGCCATCCTCCACGCCCGGGGTGCGGAATTGGGTTTATCCCAGCCGGCCCATTTCTTCTGGGCTACAGGCGTCCTCTCCAGCTTCCTGGATAATGCCCCCACCTACCTGGTGTTTTTAACTACGGCTACCAGCCTGGGGGCGGCTACCGGCGTGCCTACTACCCTGGGGATAGTAGCTTCTGAAATGCTCATGGCTGTATCCTGCGGGGCGGTTTTTATGGGGGCCAACACATATATCGGCAATGCCCCCAACTTTATGGTGCGTTCCATAGCCGAGGAGAACAATATCCGTATGCCCAGCTTCTTCGGTTTTATGGCCTGGTCCATAGGCATTTTAATCCCCCTCTTTATCCTGGATACCCTGATCTTCTTCCGTTAAGCCGGCTACTATTAAGGCCTTGACCGGTTGGTAAAGCTCCCCTGAATATTTTTGTGGCCGGATCGACCGCCCGCCCAGGGCGGTTTTTTCTTCCCGTGGTGAAATATGGCGCCGGGGGCAGGAATAAAGGCCCTGCAGGTCGTATCTTTATGGCTAAAGGAAAAACATGGTGATGAGGTGAGGATTATGTGGGAATGGGACGGCCGGGTACGCTGGCTGGCCCTCGGCCTGGTAGCGGCCCTCCTTTTTGGCGCCGGCCTCCAATACGGGCGCTGGCGAGAGCGGCAGGAGGCGGCGAGCCTGCCCCGGGTGGTGGCAGGGGAGCAGGTGACGCCTGGCGGGGTTGGGGACAAACCAGCGGGCGAGGGGCAGGCGGTCACCGTTGCCGGGACGAAAACCATCCAGGTCCACGTCGCCGGGGCGGTAGAGCGGCCCGGTGTCTATGAGCTCCCGGCCGGGGCCAGGGTGAATGAGGCGGTAAAAATGGCGGGACTACTACCGGAGGCCAATCCCAATGCCCTGAACCTGGCCGCGCCCTTAAACGACGGCCAGCAGGTGGTTGTCCCCCGCCAGGGGGAGACGGCCGCGCCGGGAGGCGGCGGTGGCCTCCAGCCCGTTCCCGGAACTACGGGTGGGATTGGCGCCGGTAGTGCTGGCGACGGCGGTGGGATGCCCCAGGTTGGTGGCAAGGTGAATATTAATACCGCCACCCTGGCGGAACTGGATACCCTGCCGGGCATCGGGCCCACCCTGGCCCAGCGCATCCTGGATTACCGTCAGGAAAAGGGGGTTTTCCGTACCATTGAAGACCTGAAGAATGTTGCCGGCATAGGAGAGAAGAAATTCGCCGACCTGAAGGATCGGGTAACAGTGTATTGACGGTTGCAAGCGGGAAACCGCAAGCGGCGGCACAAGCGGGAGCGGCGCGGGACCGCAGGGAGTTAGTGTAAAATTACTGTAGGATAGGTCCTGAGCAAGAAGGAAGAAAAGGCCAAGGTAACGAAATAAGACCTCACCGTCTGGCGAAAGACGGAGC
>JASUSX010000058.1 GCA_030445875.1 Clostridia bacterium | reverse complement strand
GCGATTTTAACCTTTTCCTCTTCGGTATAGCCCGGGATTCGGATTAACTCCATACGGTCCAGGAGGGGTCGCGGGATGGAGTATTCCACGTTGGCGGTAGTAATAAACATCACCCGGGAGAGGTCAAAGGGGGCTTCGATATAGTGATCGCTAAACATGAAGTTCTGCTCCGGGTCCAGCACTTCCAGTAAAGCCGAGGCCGGGTCGCCGCGGAAATCGCTGCTTAACTTGTCGATCTCATCAAGTAAAAAGACCGGATTGCGGGTGCCCGCCTGTTTCATACCCTGAATGATCCGCCCTGGCAGGGCACCTACATAGGTCCGCCGGTGGCCCCTGATCTCGGCTTCGTCCCGCACCCCGCCCAGGGAGATACGCACGAACTTGCGCTGCAGGGCGCGGGCGATGGATTTAGCCAGGGAGGTTTTACCGACCCCTGGTGGCCCCACAAAGCAAATGATGGGGCCTTTCATCTTTTTAGCCAGCTGGCGAATTGCCAGGTACTCCAGGATGCGATCCTTGACTTCCTTCAGGCCATAGTGGTCCTCATTGAGGACGCGCTCCGCCACCTGCACATCCAGGCGGTCGCGGGTCTGTTTATGCCAGGGTAGGCTCAAAAGCCACTCCAGGTAATTACGGACGACGGTAGCTTCGGCCACCATGGGCGGCATCTTCTCCAACCGCTCGACCTCTTTCAGGGCCCGCTCGCGGATCTCTTTGGGGAGTTTAGCCGTCGCTATCTTTTGCCGCAATTCCTCAACCTCGGCTGCCCGCTCATCCTTTTCGCCCAGTTCTTTCTGGATGGCCTTCATCTGCTCGCGCAGGTAGTATTCCTTCTGGGTCTTTTCCATTTGCTTGCGGACGCGCAAATTAATCTTCCGCTCTAACTCCAGGATCTCCTTTTCCCGGGCCAGGATCTCGCACAGGAGGTCCAGGCGTTCTTTAATATCTACCGCTTCCAGGATAGCCTGTTTATCTGTCAGTTTGAGATTCAGGTGGGAAGCGACTACATCGGCCAGCCGTCCCGGTTCCTCCAGGCTGACGACAGCCACCACCGTCTCCGGGGGGATCTTTTTGGACATCTTGACATAGGTTTCGAACTCATCAATCAGGCAGCGCATCAAGGCCTCTGTTTCGCTGGAAGTCTCCTGCGGCTCCGCTGCCTCTTCCACTGCCACCCGAAGGCAGGGATCATGGCTGACGTAGTCCTTGATCTTGCCTCGCCGCATACCTTCTACCAGGATGCGAATCGTCCCCCCCGGCAGTTTCAATAATTGCTTGATCTCGGCTATGGTGCCGGTGGTATAAATATCCTCTTCGCCGGGGTCGTCATCCTGGGCTTCCTTCTGCATGGCCAGGAAAATAATCCGGTCGCGCAGCATGGCCTCCTCGATGGCGCTCACCGAGCGTTCCCGCCCTACATCCAGGTGAATAACTGTATAAGGAAAAACAATAACCCCGCGCAGGGGTAAAAGGGGAATAGTCCGACTCAAACCTTTACACCTCCAGGGCGTTATAGGATGCGTATATACTTTAATCTTTAGCGGGTAATTATCATAGTATATTCTACGTCATTATTCGTCATCTGGCAATAGCTTTAACAACCCAGGGGACGGGAGGGCAGGGGGGAGGCGCTCAAGATCTGGGGCCGGGTTTTGAAACCCTCATGGCTGGCCGTCCGGGACCCTGGCAGGAGGGCCTGTTCCAAGATTTCCTGGACCGTCTGCACAGGGATCACCTGGATGCCCACCAGGGAACGGTACAATTCCTGCCAGTTATCCCGGGGGATAAGGACCTTCTGGGCCCCGGCCAGGCGGGCCGCCTCCACCTTGGCTACCACGCCGCCCACCGGGCGGACCCTGCCCCGGATGGATACTTCCCCGGTCATGGCTACCAGGTTATTGACCGGGGTTTCCGTCAGGGCCGAATAAACAGCTGTCAACATACTGACTCCGGCTGAAGGCCCATCCACCGGCATCCCGCCGGGAAAATTGAGATGAATATCGTAATCCCTGAGGTCAACCTGCAGGAGTTTACGCAGGACCGTTAAAACATTATCCACCGCATTACGGGCCATACTCTTGCGCCGCACCCGGCGGCCATCAGCGCTGCCGCTTTCCTCTTCCTCGATGACCCCGGTAATGGTGACCTGCCCCCGGCGGTGGCCGGCAAAGCTAACGCTGGCTTCCATCTCTACCAGGAGGCCCATATTGGGACCATAGACAGCCAGGGCATTAACGACCCCCACCTGGGGCTCGGCCGGTACCCGGCCGTCCTGGCGGGGGGTATACTGGCAGCTTGTTACCACCCACTCCACATCTTGTCGGCTAATCTCCGGGTGTTTTTCCGTGAGGGCCAGCCCGGCCGCCAGCTGGACCATATTCACAGCCTCCCGGCCATTGGTGGCATACTGCTTGATCACCTCCACCGCCGCCGGGGCGATGGCTAAATTGATCTTCTGAGCCGCGTTACGCACAATAATGCCAATCTCCTCCGCCAGCAGGGGCCGGAAAAAGACCTCCAGGCAGCGGGAACGGATGGCGGCCGGTATTTCCTGGGGCAATCTGGTAGTCGCCCCCACCAGGCGGAAATCTGCCGGGAGGCCGTTGCGGAAGATGTCGTGGATATGGCTGGGGATACTGGCATCCTCAGAATTATAGTAGGCGCTCTCCAGGATTACCTTGCGGTCCTCCAGGACTTTTAACAGTTTGTTAATCTGGATCGGGTGCAGCTCGCCGATTTCATCAATAAAAAGGATGCCCCCGTGGGCGCGGGTGACGGCCCCGGGTTTGGGCTGGGGGATGCCGGCCATGCCCATGGGCCCGGCCCCCTGGTAGATGGGGTCGTGGACAGAACCGATCAAGGGGTCAGCAATACCGCGCTCGTCAAAGCGCGAGGTAGCCCCGTCCACTTCGACAAAGCGGGCGGTTTCCTTGAAGGGGGAGAGGGGATTTTGTTTGGCTTCCTCCAGTACCAGGCGGGCAGCCGCCGTCTTGCCCACCCCTGGCGGCCCGTAGATGATAACATGCTGGGGGTTGGGGCCGCAAAGGGCTGCCCGCAGGGCCTTGAGGCCTTCCTCCTGGCCGATTATTTCCTTAAAGGTAGTAGGGCGGGTTTTTTCCGCCAGGGGTTCCGAAAGGGATATCTCCCGCATCCGCTGGAGTTTTTCCAGCTCTTTGCGCGATTCCTTCTCTACAGCCACCCGGTTACCCTGCTGGTTGCGTAAAAGGTTCCAGAAGTAGAGGCCTATTACGACCGCAAAAAATATCTGGATAAAGCCCAGGAACCCTCCCAGGCCCTGACCCCAGCCATCCATATCTTTCCTTACCCCTTTCTGACACTCTCTCTTAAGTTTATCCAGAAAGGGAGGTTTTATCCTTTTAATAGCAAAGGGCAGTGGCTTTTGACCACCGCCCTCTATTTCAGGCTGTCTCTTCTTTTTTCTTTTTCCTCTCGACTGTAACGAGCAGGGGCTCTTCCTTGCGCAGGACTACCTCCTTCGTCACTACGCATTTAGCGACGTTGTTCCGGGAAGGTATCTCGTACATGACATCCAGCATGATTTCCTCCAGGATAGCCCTGAGACCCCGGGCGCCCGTTTCATGTTGCAAGGCCTCTTTGGCAATGGCGCGCAGAGCCTCCTCTTTCAGTTCCAGGGTTACCCCGTCCATTTCAAAGAGCTTCTGGTATTGTTTCACCAGGGCATTACGGGGTTCGGTCAGTACCCGCACCAGGGAATCTTCATCCAGGGCATCCAAGGTAACGATGACCGGCAGGCGGCCGACGAACTCGGGGATCAAGCCGTATTTCAATAGGTCGACGGGCTGAACCTGCCGTAGTATATCACCGACCTGGATATCCCTCTTGCTCCGGATCTCGGCACCAAAGCCCATGGTCTTCTGGGAGATACGGTTTTTGATAATCTTGTCCAGGCCGTCAAAGGCACCGCCACAGATAAAGAGTATATTAGTGGTATCCAGCTGGATAAACTCCTGATGGGGGTGCTTGCGCCCGCCCTGGGGCGGTACACTGGCGATGGTGCCTTCCAGGATCTTTAGTAGAGCCTGCTGCACCCCTTCGCCAGAGACGTCCCGGGTAATGGACGGGTTCTCTGACTTGCGGGCAATCTTATCGATCTCATCGATATAGACAATACCCTTTTCTGCCTTCTCTACATCATAGTCGGCCGCCTGGATCAGCTTCAACAGGATGTTTTCCACATCCTCGCCCACGTAGCCGGCTTCTGTCAGGGAAGTAGCATCGGCAATGGCAAAGGGTACATTCAGGATCCGGGCCAGGGTTTGAGCTAGAAGGGTTTTCCCACTGCCTGTCGGCCCGAGCATGATGATGTTGCTCTTCTGCAACTCGACATCGTCCATCTTCATGCCCAGGTTGATGCGCTTGTAGTGGTTATAAACCGCCACGGCCAGGGCTTTTTTGGCCTTATCCTGGCCAATAACATACTGATCGAGGATTTCCCGGATCTCCCTGGGCTTGGGCAGCTCGCCCATCTCCAGGTTCAGGTCCTCGCTCAGCTCTTCCTCAATTATCTCATTGCAGAGCTCGATACACTCGTCGCAGATATATACCCCGGGACCGGCTACCAGCTTTTTAACCTGGTCCTGCAGCTTGCCGCAGAAGGAACACTTCAGCTGGCCCTTATCATCAGTGTACTTATACATGTTTAATTCACCTCGCTGTCCCTATTTAGCGGGCAACTCGCGCTTGGTGATCACCTCATCGATTAAACCATAGTCCCTGGCTTCCTTCGCTGTCATGAAATGATCGCGGTCGGTATCCCGGGCGATCACCTCCAGGGGTTTGCCGGTTATCTCGCTCAAGATACGGTTGAGATTATCCCGGGTAGCCAGGATACGCCGGGCATGGATCTCGATGTCTACCGCCTGGCCCTGGGCACCGCCCATGGGCTGGTGGATCATAATCTCGCTGTTAGGCAGGGCAAAACGCTTACCCCTGGCCCCTGCCGCCAGGAGGAAGGCGCCCATGCTGGCCGCCAGCCCCACGCAGATGGTGGACACGTCGGGACGGATATACTGCATGGTGTCAAAGATGGCCATCCCCGCCGAGATAGAACCACCCGGGCTGTTAATATAAAGGTGAATATCTTTATCGGGATCCTCAGCCTCCAGGAAGAGCATCTGGGCGATAACCAGGTTGGCCACATGATCGTCGATAGCGCTTCCCAGGAAAATAATCCGGTCTTTCAGCAAGCGGGAATAGATATCGTAGGCCCGCTCGCCCCTGTTGGTCTGCTCTACTACCATTGGTACCAGGATTGACACTGCCTGCCCCACCTCCATAGTAAGATTCTACTGCATCAGGCGCTACCCTTCCTGGCCTTCAGCTGCATCGGTTGCTTCTGCTTCTCCGCCCGCAGAGGCTTCTTCTTCCCCTTGGGCCCGGGGAGGGATAGACACGCTGTGCTCCACCAGAAAATCAATGGTCTTTTTTATCATTATATCGTATTTTAGAAAGGACAAGTCGCCCAAATTCTTCCGAACTTCCGCCGGATCCTGACGGAAAATCTCCGCCATCCTTTTAATTTCCGCGTCAAGGTCTTCCTCACTGGCGGCGATATTTTCCGCCCTGGCAATGGCCTCCAGTACGAGCTCGGTCTTAACGTCCCTCTCGGCCCCGGGCCGTAGATCCTTCTTTAGATCCTCCATAGTCTTGCCGGTACTTTTTAAGAACTGCTCCAGATCCATTTTTTCGGCCTGCAGGTTGCGATTTAGTTCCTCCACGCGGGTAGCAAGCCGTCTCTCCACCAGAACCTCCGGCAAATCGACGGCCGCAGCCGCCACCGCCTTATCGACTACTTCCCGCCTTACAGCCGCCTCGATTTCCTGTCGCTGTTTGGCCTCCAGACGGCGCCGAATATCCTGCCTTAGTTCAGCCAGGGTTTCACATTCGCTGACGTCTTTAGCAAACTCATCGTCCAGGGGCGCCAGCTCTTTCCTTTTAATGCCCCCGATGGTAACCTGGAAGGTCGCTTCCTTGCCCGCCAGGTCCTCTTTGTGGTAGTCGGAAGGGAAGGTAACGGTAACCGTGCGTTCCTCGTTCACCCGGGCACCCACCAGTTGCTCTTCAAAGCCGGGGATAAAGGTACCTGACCCCAGCTCCAGGGGATAATTACTGCCCTCCATGCCCGGATAAGGCTGACCGTCTACAGTACCCTTGAAGTCTATACTAACAATATCGCCAGCAGCTGCCGGTTCGTCTTCGATAACCTTTAATTCGGCATAGCGTTCCTGCAGGTTTTTCAGGTAAGCGTCGATATCTGCTTCGCTAACATTAACCTGCGACCGTTCCACTTCCAGGCCTTTATAAGGGCCGAGCTGGACTTCGGGCTTAACCTCCACCCGGGCCTTAAAGACCAGGGGTTCGCCTTCTTCCACCTTGACGATTTCCACTTCCGGGCGATCGATGGGCTCCAGTTTGTATTCGGCTAAAGCCTCTTCATAGGCCTGGGGAATAACTATCTCTGAAGCCTCATCAAAGAGGGGCTCCTTGCCAATATAACGTTCCAGAATAAAACGCGGCGCTTTGCCCTTCCTGAAACCCGGGATGTTGACCTGCTTCACCAGGCGGCGGTAGGCCTGATCCAGGGCTTTCTGCACCCGGTGGTATTCCACCTCAATCTCTAGCAGCACCTGATGGTTATCCAGTTTCTCGACGGTAGCCTTCATTACTTGCTTGCTCCTCCCTGCTCCCAACTACTGGACGCCATTAAGTATGACCATCCGTTTAGTGTAAAATACTTAGCGATTCCTTATTTCGCCGCCCTGTCTACCTTTTCCTGCCGCTCGCATAAAAAAACGCTAGTAGAATAACACCTCGGACAGGTCAATACCCCATCCGAGGCCGCTTTCCGTAGCGATATCTTAGCAGATAGCCCCTTCCCTGTCAAGTTTTCTGCTCCCGCTCCAAATAAAAACCCCGCGTCCGGGTAAAAGATACTTGCCGGGCGCAGGGGTCATCAGAATAAAAAACCTAAAACGCCTTTTTTTCGTCAATTCTCTGCAGGATATGATGGACAAGGATATTAACCTGCCCCTCGATTAACCGCAAGAGATGCCTTTTATAGGCTTCCGGTAGCGGCTTATAGCGCAGGTAATCCTCCAGCAGGGCCTCCAATGCCTCCTGGTTAACAATCTTGTCCTGGCAGGTCATCAATTTATCCTGCCCCCGGTTTCCTTAACCATGATTTTTCCCTCCAGACCCCCGGTTGATAATACTTTTCCATAAAAAAAGGCTGCCTTTATCGCCCAATCGCTAAAGGCCGCCCTTAATTATTGCCGCTGGGTAGGACAGGGTAATTCCCGGCAACCTGGCGATCCTAGCCCCTGAAGGCCGTAGACCCATGGCTTTGCGCCCCCTCCTTTCGGCAGGGTTTGCCTTTAGCGGTAACATTTTACGCTATTCGACATTAGTTTCGCTTTTCCTGCCCCTTATGCCCACCTGGCAGATAAAAAAATAACCCGGTTAATTCCCGGGTGTGGTAAGGGATATGCCACCTTTAATTACCGGCACCAGGCGGTGGGAGTTTTTAACCACCAGGATGCTGGCCTCCGGGCCGTGTTTGGCCAGGGCGTAAGCCAGGGCCGCAGCCACGGTAGCCATGGGCTTGATATGTACCCTGCGGGCGATTGCGGGATCCAGCCGGGTCTGGGCGAAGATAACCTCATGCTGGCAGAGTATCTGGGCCGTAGCGTAGGCACGGTGCATCCCGGGCCGGTCGATCCGGACCGCCTGCAGTTCCCGGACCACCTCCGCCGGTGCAGCCTGGCTCAAGTAATTAAACATGGTCTCGCTGTAGATACCCTCCGCCATGGGCGAAGCCACGATAATAGTCCCGCCCTTTTTGACGCAGGGGTACTGGACAGCGTTACCGGCCACTACTGCCAGGGCCTCGGCGGCTACATGATAGAGGTTGTTATCCTTGGGATGGCCGGCGGCGACCAGGACAATATCAGCCGGGGCCGGGAAACCTACCTCGTAAACCCGGCGAGCCGCATCCTCAATGAGGTCCCGGTGGACCCTCTCCACCTCACCACAGGCCAGGCTAACGATTTCTTCTTTTTCGTCGACCACGGCGTTTACCAGGAGGTCCAGCCCCGTCAGGCGGGCTACGTCATAACCGAACTGAACCACCGGGTTATCCTGGACCTTACCCAGCCCGGTACGCGGGTCGTCAAGCATTTGGGGCGTGTGGATGCTACTGATGGTTGCACTCGAGGACAGGCCTACGGCGATAGCCTTCCCCCCACCACTGTAGCCGGCAATGGGGTGGGGCAGGATGGTACCGACGGCGATCTTCAAATCGGCAGCGTAAAAATGGCGGTTCACCAGGGCCGGGAAACCGCCGGAGGTCCGGCCCAGGTCGACCAGGGGGCTGGCCTCGCAGGAGTGGTTGAGCACCCGGAGGCTGCCGGCCTTAGCACCGACCATGGCGGCAATCTCCTCCGGGGTGGCAGGCCGGTGGGAGCCTGTACCGACAATAAGCGTAATATCTTCGTCGTTAACGCCAGCTTGATGCAGTTCCCCCAGGACCGCCGGCAGGATCCACTTTTCAATATTGGGCCGGGAGGCGTCGGAAATGGCAATGCTGACTTTGATACCCGGACGGGCCAGTTCGCCCAGGGGCCTGGTACCCAGGGGGTGGGCTAAGGCCGCTTTGATGGCCGCCTCCATGTCAGCTACAGGTGCCACCCCGGGCGGTTCCAGGACGGCGATGATGTTCTGCTCTGGTACTTCCACAGGCAGGAGGCCTGTGCCATAGGGCATCTCGATTTGCATAAACCTATCCTCCAGTAACTACAGGATATTGTATGATAAATAAAAATAGGATATTATTAGCAATAGATAAACCGGGTGGGAGGCGAACTGGGATGGATAATGAAAAATTTCAGGAACAGGTCTTGCAGCAGTTTAACCTTGTTTCCAGCAAGTTGGATTCTCTGGAAAAGGGACGTATTAAGACCGAAGAGCAGTTTGGCATCGTATTCGCCAAACTCGATTCCCTGGCAGAGGGACAGGAGGCCCTCGAGTCACGGGTGGATGGCATCGAAACCCGGATGGGCAATATCGAAACACGCATGGACGGCATGGAGACCCGGATGGGCAATATCGAAACACGCATGGACGGCATGGAGACCCGGATGGGCAATATCGAATCCCATGTGGAAGGTATGAAGAATAGAATGACCAAATTGGAAACCAGGATCGAAAACGATATTGCCCAAAAAATTGGCGCCCTTTTTGATGCCCGCGAGGTTCAAAATGATATCAACGCCCGTATAATATCCACCCTCGAACGTATAGAGGCTAAAGTTGATGTCCTGCAGCTGGAGACGGCTCATATACGCCGGGTTAAATAGAGATATCTTTGCCCTCAGGGTAATTTTACCGCAAAAGGGTGCATAAAGAAAGCCCGGCGTGGTGCCGGGCTTTCAAAAATGCCACTAAAAGCAGGGCTGCTGGCTCATCACCGCATAGTAGAACAGGGCGCGGCCCCCGAGTTTCCCTAGCCCCAGGATTAACCGCAGCCAGAAGAGGACCGAGCTAAAGGTTATGGCCACAGCCCTGGTCTGTTCGGCGGTGACCCCGTAACCCCGGCCAAAGAAGGCCAGG
>JASUSX010000057.1 GCA_030445875.1 Clostridia bacterium | reverse complement strand
GGGTGGGGATCAGCATCCTCCAGGCCACCACCCAGATCCAGGAGCAGACCCTGACCTTTATACCCAAAATCGTAGCCGTCGTCCTGGGGATGCTCCTCCTGGGCTCCTGGATGCTCAATACCCTCATCCAGTTTACCGCCGGGATCTTTGGCAACCTGGCCGGGCTGGTGAAGTAGCATGAACTACCTGGCCCAGGCAGAACTATTTTTCCTGGTCCTGGTGCGGACCACGGCCTTTTTTGTGACGGCGCCTTTTTTCGGCATCCGCGGGGTGCCGCCCCTGGTCAAGGTTGGCCTGGGCCTGCTGGTGGCCACCCTCATCTTCCCCGTCTTGCCAGCAGGCCAGCCGGCCTTCGCCAGCGGCCCGGCCTATGCCCTGGCTGCCCTCAATGAGGCCCTGGCCGGCCTGGCCCTGGGTTACCTGGCCAGCCTGATCTTCAGCGCCATCCAGGTAGCCGGGCAACTCCTGGATATTCACATGGGCCTGGCTATGGCCAGCCTCTTTGACCCCCAGAATGCGGCCACCACCACCATTATGGGCCAGTTCTTCGCCATCCTGGGACTGCTCCTGTTTTTCCAGCTCGACGGCCACCACACCCTGCTCCTGGCCCTCCAGGAGAGCTTTCGCCTCCTGCCCCTGGGCGGGGTGTCCTTCGCTGGTAGCCTGACCTGGGGTGTGGTCAAACTCTTCAGCGGCATGTTCAGCCTGGCCTTACGCATCGCGGCGCCGGTAATCGCTGTGCTCCTGATCGCTGACCTGGCTTTAAGCCTGATTGCCCGGACCGTTCCCCAGCTCAATGTCTTTATCCTGGGTTTTCCCTTGAAGATTGGCCTGGGGCTAGTGGTCTTAATCGCCATCCTGCCCCTGCTGGCGGCGGTATTCAGTAACCTTTTCAGCCAGATGGCCCATGACCTGGCGCTAATTATCAGGAGTTGGCCGCACTGATGGAACTGGTGTTTGACCTGCAGCTCTTTGCCGAGGAAAAAACCGAGGAAGCTACACCCCACCGCCTCCAGGAGGTGCGCCAAAAGGGCCAGGTAGCCCGCAGCAACGACCTGAGCGCAGCCCTGGTCCTGCTGGTGTGCATCGTTTACCTTTACTGGCGGCGGGAGGCCTTTTACCAGGAGATGGCCGGCCTCATCGGCGGCGCCCTGCAGGACGGCTGGCGGCAGCAGCTCGACGGGTACGCACTCCTCGCCCTGCTGGGGCACCTGGCCTTCAAGATGGCCCTGCTCCTGGCTCCCCTGTTATTGCTGGCCACGGCTGCGGGCCTGGCTGCCAACTTCGCCCAGGCAGGTTTCGTCTTTTCCCTGGAACCACTTACGCCGCGCCTGGAAAACCTGGACCCCGTCAAGGGGCTGCAGCGCTTCTTTTCCCGGCGGGCCTTGATGGAACTCGTCAAGGGCCTGGCCAAGGTGGCCGTGGTGAGTTTGATGGTCTGGCAGCTGGTGCGGGGGGAGTTTAACCGGCTCTTACTGACCATAGATATGGGCCTCCCGGCGACCCTGGACCTGGTAGGCCGGCTGATCTATCGCACCGGCCTGGGGGCCATGGCCGTCTTCCTGGTGCTGGCGGCGGCCGACTACGTCTTCCAGCGGCGCGAGTTCCAGCGTAACTTGCGCATGACGAGGCAGGAAGTAAAGGAAGAAATGAAGCAGATGGAAGGCGATCCCCTCATCCGCTCGCGCCTGCGGGAAAAACAGCGCCAGTTCGCGAGGCACCGCATGATGCACGCCGTGCCGGAAGCCACGGTGGTTATTACCAACCCCACCCATATCGCCGTGGCCCTGCGCTACCGGGAGCAGGAGGGGGCGCCGCGGGTGGTGGCCAAGGGCGCCGGCAGCATCGCCGAGCGCATCAAGGCGGTGGCCCGCCGGTACAACGTGCCCGTGGTCGAAAACCCGCCCGTAGCCCGCGCTCTCTACCGCCAGGTGGAACTGGACCAGGAGATCCCGATAGCCCTCTACCAGGCCGTAGCCGAGATCCTGGCCCGGATCTACAAACTGCGAGGGATCCCCTCGTAGGGGATACCATTTCTCTATCTCTGTTCGAGTAGCCAGTAAACAGTGGAGGAAAAACACTCTATGCCGTCCAATACCGGCCTGCTGGGCGCCCTCAGGCGCCTCACGCCCTACAACGACATCCTGGTAGCGGCCCTGGTCCTGGGGGTGGTTATGCTCATCGTCGTCCCCGTCAGCCCCCTGGTCATGGACTTCCTGCTCATCGTGAGCCTCAGCGTCAGCATGGTCATCCTCCTGACCACCATGTTTGTTACCCGCAGCCTGGACTTCTCCGTTTTCCCGTCTCTTTTGCTGGTAGTAACCCTGTTCCGCTTGGCCCTCAACATCTCCTCCACCAGGCTAATCCTGGGCCGGGCCGACGCCGGCCACGTCATTGCGACCTTCGGCAGTTTTGTGGTGCGGGGTAACTATATCGTCGGTTTCGTTATCTTCCTCATTATTACCATCATCCAGTTTATCGTCATTACCAACGGTGCCCAGCGGGTGGCCGAGGTGGCGGCCCGTTTTACCCTCGACGCCATGCCCGGCAAGCAGATGAGCATCGACGCTGACCTCAATGCCGGCCTTTTGACGGAGGATGAGGCCCGGGCCAGGCGGCGGGACCTGCAGCGGGAAGCCGACTTTTACGGCGCCATGGACGGAGCCAGCAAGTTTGTCCGCGGCGACGCCATTGCCGGCCTGATAATCACAGCCATCAACATTGTGGGCGGCCTGGCCATCGGCATGTGGCAACTGAAGATGCCCTTTATGGAAGCCCTGCAGACCTACACCCGCCTGACCATCGGTGACGGCCTGGTGACCCAGTTGCCGGCCCTCATGGTCTCCACCGGTACGGGCATCCTGGTCACCCGCTCCGGGACCCTGGACAGCTTTGGCCAAGAGGTAATCGGCCAGCTGACAGGCTTTCCCCGCATCGCCGGCCTGGTGGCGGCCATCCTTTTCCTGCTGGGGCTTTTGCCGGGTATGCCCCACCTGGCCTTCTTCATTATGGCCGGCGGGGTAGGCTACGCCGCCTATGCCCTGGCCGGGGAGGAAAGGGCGCGGACGCTACGGCAGCAGGAGGCGGCCGCTACCCGCCAGGCGGCCCAGCGCCAGCCGGAAAACGTGCTGGGGTTTTTCCAGGTGGATCCCCTGGAGGTGGAGATCGGGTACGGCCTGATCCCCCTGGCCGACGAGGCCGAGGGGGGTGACCTCCTGGACCGCCTGGCGGCCGTCCGGCGCCAGTGCGCCACGGAGATGGGCATCTATGTCCGGCCTATCCGTATCCGCGATAACCTGCAGCTACCGCCCAACAGCTATACCTTTAAGCTGCGGGGGGTGGAGGCGGCACGGGGTGAACTCCAGCCCGGTTACTTCCTGGCTATGAACCCGGCCGGGAACGAAGGCCCGCCCGGGGGCCTGGCTACCCGGGAGCCGACCTTTGGCCTGCCAGCCTGGTGGGTGCCGGAGTCCGGCCGTCAGGAGGCGGAACTGGCCGGCTTTACCGTGGTGGACGCTGCCTCCGTCCTGGTCACCCACCTGACGGAGTTTATCAAGGCCCACGCTGCCGAGCTCATGGGCCGCCAGGAGACCAGGGAACTGTTGGACAAGATCAAGGAAGGCAACCCGGCGGTGGTGGAGGAACTGGTGCCGGAACTCCTGACCGTCGGCGAGGTGCAGCGGGTCCTGGGGGGCCTGCTCCAGGAACAGGTGCCCATCCGTGACCTGGTGAGCATCCTGGAGGCCCTGGCCGACGCCGCCCGCACCAGCCGGGAGTCCGACTACCTCCTGGGGGCGGCGCGCCAGGCTTTGAGCCGGACCATTAGCCGCCAGTATGCCCGGGAGGGGAAACTCACGGCCATTACCCTGCACCCGGAACTGGAGCAGAAGCTGGCGGACGCCATCCAGCCTACCTCCCAGGGGAACTTCCCCGCCCTGGCCCCGGAGGTGGCGCGGGAGCTTTTCAGCCGGCTGGCCCGGGCCGTGGAGAAGGCGGCCCTGGGCGGGGTGCAGCCGGTCATCCTTACCTCGGCCAGGATCCGCCTGCCTTTACGGCGGTTGCTCCAGCGGGCGTTACCCCATATCCCGGTCCTGGCTTATAACGAACTGGAACCTGGCCTGGAAATCGAGGCCGTCGAGGCGGTGAATTTGGTGTGAAGATTAAACGCTACCTGGCCCGGGATATGAAGGAAGCCTACCTGGCTATCCGGCGCGACCTGGGGCCGGAGGCAGTCATAGTGGCCACCCGCCAGGTGCGCCAGCCGGGACTGAGGGGCTTTTTCCTGCCGCCCCGTCTGGAGGTGACGGCGGCCCTGGAGGAGGGGGCGGAGGTAAGACCGATGGTAGGGACCGGGCCCCTCAGGACCGGACCCCTCATGCCTTCGGTGCCGGGGCCGGGGGAAGGAGGCGCCTTCACCCAGGCCGTCCCGGCGGGAGATAATCCGCCGGGGCCCCTCCGGGTAGGGGCGATCCCGGCCGGGTCCCCACCGGCTACGGCCGGCGTTCCCCGCCCCGGGGCAACGGCGCCCGCCGCGCTGCCTGGCAGCCGGCCCGCCTGGGAGGGCCTGCAGCGGGAGCTGGCGGAGATTAAAACCGCGTTAAGCCGCCTGGTGGGGAGCAGGGGGGATGACCTGCCAGAGCACCTGGCGGCCTGGCGGCAGCGCCTGCTGGCCCAGGAACTGGAGGAAGGCCTGGTGGCGGAGCTGGTAGCCGGCCTGGAGGCCTCCTGGGGGTCCGAGGTTATCGGGGAGGTCCTCCGTACCCGCCTGGCCGACCGTTTGAGCAGCCTGGTGGCCGCCGGGCCCGGGCGGCGGGTGCAGGCCTTTGTCGGCCCTACCGGGGTGGGCAAGACGACCACCCTGGCCAAGATAGCAGCCCGCCATAGCCTTTACCAGGAACGGAAGGTGGGCCTCATCACCCTGGATACCTACCGCATCGGCGCTGTGGACCAGCTCAAGACCTACGCCGAGATCATGGGCCTGCCCCTGGAAGTGGCCATGACGCCGCGGGAGCTGCGTACTGCCCTGGAACGCCTGGAGTACTGCGATGTGGTGCTGGTGGACACCGCCGGCCGGGCGCCGGAAAATAAAGCCATGCTGGCCGAGACCCGGGGCTTCCTGGAAGTGATGCCCGTCCGGGAGGTGCACCTGGTGCTCAGTTGCGCTACCCGGCGCCAGGACCTGCTCCAGGCGGTGGAGAATTTCCGCGGCCTCAATTACGACCGGCTGATTTTTACCAAACTCGACGAGTCGGGCTGCCCGGGGGTCATCCTCACCGTAGCCGCGGCAGCGGGTGTACCCCTGACCTATCTAACCACCGGCCAGGATGTTCCCGACGACCTGGAAGCGGCTGAACCCCACCTCTTGGCCCGGCGCATCTGGGAAGCAGTGGCGGAAGATGGATCAAGCGGTCAGGTTGCGTGAACTGGCGGGCCGGCGCCGGGCGGGGCGGGGGCGGGTGGTGGTTGTCGCCAGCGGTAAAGGGGGCGTGGGCAAGACCAATATTGTGGTCAACCTGGGTCTGATCCTGGTTCGCCAGGAACAGCGCGTCCTGATCTTCGACGCCGACCTGGGCCTGGCCAATGTCGATATCCTCCTGGGCCTGGTACCCCGCGCCAACCTGCAGGAGGTCATCAACGGCCGGCGAGCCTTAGAGGAAATAGTTACCCAGGGCCCCCACGGCTTGCTCCTGGTGCCCGGGGCTTCCGGGCTGCAGGAACTGGCCGACCTGGACCCCCTGGCCCGCAACCGGTTGCTGGACGAGCTGGCCGCCCTGGCAGCGGGGGTGGACCTAACCCTGGTGGATTGCGGGGCTGGCATTTCCCGGACGGTCCTCAGTTTTGCGGCCGCAGCCGGGGAAGGAGTGGTGGTGGCTACGCCGGAACCGACCTCCATAACCGACGCCTACGGCTTGATTAAGGCCCTGCAACGCTTACAGATATCCGTCTCTTTGCTCGTCAACCGGGCCACCAGTCCCGCCGAAGGCCGGGAGACAGCCGCCCGGATCCAGGGAGCCTGCCATCGCTTTTTACAACTAGAAGTGCCCCTGCTGGGGGTTATCCCCGAGGACCACCGGGTGGGGCAGGCCGTACGCTGCCAGCAGCCCTTCAGCGAGTTATACCCCCGCTGTCCGGCGGCCCGGGCCCTGGCAGAAGCGGCGGTGAGACTCCTGGGCCAGGAGGGAGGGGAGTTGCCGCCGGGCCGGGGCCAGGGCTTCTGGCAGCGCTTGGGACGTTTACTGGGGAGATAAAAGGGGTTGATAATAGCATGGCCAGGCCGGGCTTTATCCAGATCAACTTGCCGGTAAGCATCAGAAAAGATGCGGGTAAAGAAATACGCACCCTTATCCAGGAAGTAGGGGAAGAAGGTTTTGCCGTCCTGGCTCCCGGCAGCGAGGAAATGGTCCTGGGGACCGGGGACAAGGTGGAGATAACCTGCCACCGGGAAGACGCCCGCTACGAGTTTGCGACCCGGGTGCAGGGCTACCAGGGAGGGCCGGCCCCGGTTTATTACCTGGCTTACCCTGTTGATTACCGGCGCATCCAGGTGCGTTCCCATGTGCGGGCGAAAGCGGCCCTGGAGTTTCGCTACGCCCCCTGGCCGCCGGTCGACTGGCCCCACCGCCCTCCCCGGCCTTATAAAAGGGGGGTTACCGTGGATCTCAGCGGGGGCGGGTCCCAGTTGGTGCTACGGGAGCCCCCTGAGGTGGACAGCCTGCTCTACCTGGAACTGCGTATACCCGGCCGCCGGCACCAACTGCCCCTGCGCCTGGCCGCCCGGGTTAAACGCGTCCGGCCGCGGGAGATCGACGGCGTGAGGCGCTATGAAGTAGGTGTGGCTTTCGAAGGGATCAGTGAACGGCAGGAAGACCAGATTATCGCCTTTGTCTTCCAGCGACTCTTAGAAGAAAGGCGCCAGAGGGGATAGGCTGTATGGCAGTTCGGGATAGCGCCGTCTGGGCGAACTACCTGGCCGGGGGCGGGGAAGCCGGGCGCCGGGAGCTGGTGTTGAAGTACCTGCCCCTGGTGAAATACCATGTGGGCCGCCTGGCCGTGAAGCCGCCGCGCCACCTGGACCAGGAAGACCTGGTCGGGTACGGTATTATCGGCCTCATCGAGGCCATTGACCGCTTCGACCCCTCCCGGGGGGTTAACTTCGAGAACTTCGCCTCCCAGCGGATCCGGGGCGCCATCCTCGACGCCCTGCGCCAGGCCCACTGGGCGCCCCGGACCCTGGTGGAAAAGCTGCGCCGGGTGAGCCAGGTGTACCGCCGCCTGGAGCAGGAGCAGGGGGGCGAGGTGAGCGACGCGGAGGTGGCCGCGGTGGCCGGGATACCGGTCGAGGAACTCCACGACCTGATGGAGAGGGGCGCGCAGATGGCCGTCCTTTCCCTGGAGGACTTTCTCTTTGACCGGGAAGGGGAAGAGGGGACGACCAGGGGTGAGATGCTGCCTGATCCCCAGAGCCCGGACCCGGTAGGTCATTATGAGCAGGAGGAACTACGCCAGGCCCTGGTCCAGGGAATTGAGCAGTTGAAGGAGAAAGATCGCCTGGTCCTGACCCTTTACTATTATGAAGGCCTGACGCTAAAGGAGATCGGCCGGGTCCTGGGGGTATCCGAATCCCGGGTCTGCCAGCTCCACGGCCGGGCAGTCGCTAATTTACGCCGTTACCTGGCCGATTTCAGGGAAGGGTAAGGGGTGGTTTGAGTGGCTTACCTGTTCTTGTTAACCGGGGTAGTGTTGATGGTCGCGGGTTTGCTCCCGGCCCTGAAGGTGGTGCTGGCCACCCCGCTAAACCGGGCGGAACCGGAAGGGGGCGAGGCGCCTGCCGGGGCGGAAGACCTGGCGGCGCACCTGGCCGCGTTGCAGGCAGAAATCGCGGATCTTAAGGCCCGGCTGGCGGCGCCGGCATCGGGGTCAGGGGAAACCCCGGCGGGCGGCCAGGCCTTCCCTGCTTACCTGGCCAAGGCCCTGGCGGGGGAAGGCGGGGTCGCCCCGGCGCCAGCGGCGGCCGGGGTAGCGACCGGCGGCCAGGCGGCCGCCGGGGAGGTAACAGAAGCGGGGGCCGGGGCAGGAGAGAAACCGGCCGGGCAACTGCCGGCCGCGTCGCCGGCAGCGACGGACCCGGCCCGGGCGCCCGGGGATGTGCGGGAGCAGATCCGCCTGGCCCACGCTGCCGGCGAGGGTATCGACAGCCTGGCACGGCGGTTCGGCCGGGGAAAGGGTGAGATCGCATTAATCCTCAACTTAAGGCGTTAAAGCAGGGCGGTCTGTGGGCACCCCTGAGTCTAGGCCTGGGGTTGGGTTTCTTCCTGGCGGGGCTGGCCCTGCTCCTTTTCCAGCACGGTCCCACAAGGGAAGAGATTATTGCCCGCGCCCGGGAGTATGGCATGGTCTTCCGGGAAGAGGTGGTGCCCATGCCGCTTGATACCCGGGGGCCGGAGGCCTCCACCCGGCCGGCGAACCCGCCCCCGGTACCCGCTGACGCCAGGGGGGAGGTCCTGGTGACCATCCCGGCCGGGGCCGGCCTGGAGGATATTGCCGCCCTCCTGGAGAGCAAGGGGGTAGCGGGGGCGGCGGCCTTCGAGGCCGAGGTCCACCGTCAGGGGGTGGAGCAGCAATTAAAGGCCGGCTCCTATTACCTTCCCCCGGGGGACATCAAGGCCATAATCAAGCGTTTAACCAGCTAAAGGAGGTGCGGGAAGATTGATCCGCGGTCTGTACATGTCGGCTACCGGCATGATTGTCCAGGAAATGCGCCAGGACGTCATTGGCAATAACCTGGTCAACGCGACAACCAGCGGCTTTAAGGGCGAGACTGCCACCACACAGCCTTTTCCCGAGATGCTCCTCTACCGCCTGGGGGAGGGCCGGGCCACCCCGGTGGGTAACCTGGGTCCCGGCGTTATGGTCGACGGCGTTCACACCAATTATGCCCCGGGTGTCCTGGAGGAAACCGGCCGCTCCACGGACCTAGCCCTGGTTCAGGCGGGAGGGGGAGAAAACCTGGCGTTTTTCACCGTCCAGGTGGGGGCGGGGGTAGCCTACACCCGCAACGGTTCCTTCCACATGGACGCCGACGGCTTCCTGGTCACGCCGGAGGGCCACTACCTCCAGGGGCCGTATGGCCCGGTCTATGCCGGCACCCCCAACTTCCAGGTGAACGGGAGCGGCCAGGTTTTGGTCAATGGCCAGGTGGTGGACCAGCTTCAAATCGTAACCTTCGCCCGCCAGGACTTGCCCCGGCTCCAGCGCCAGGGTGATAACCTTTTTACAGCCCCCCAGGGGGTGCAACCCGGGTCGGCCGCGGGGGTCCAGGTCCGGCAGGGGTGGCTGGAAAAGGCCAACGTGGATGTTACCCGCGAGATGGTGGATATGCTGGCGGTCTTGCGGGCCTACGAGGCCAACCAGCGGGCCATCCAGGCCGAAGACCAGACCCTGGGCAAGAGTGTCAACGAAGTGGGTAGCCTGCGGTAAAGCGCTAGAGGGGGTGAGGCAGGTTCCCGGAGGGCGCCTTTGCGCTTAGTTCAGAAGAACGAGGCTGGCTGAGGATAAGCGCAGTCACCCTGTTTGAGGCCGCAGGCCGAGATGTGGCCGCGCCCGAAGCCAGACGAGTTCGATACAAGTATAATGGCGCAACCAGCGTCCGAAGGGAACC
>JASUSX010000056.1 GCA_030445875.1 Clostridia bacterium | reverse complement strand
TCCCTCACGGCAGCCTGTATGGTGCACAAGCATAACATCATCGCCCGCTCGCCCCTGGATATCAATATCTGCAAGCAACTTAACATCCTGATTAACGAAATGAACCTGGGCCTGGACCATATCGTCATCGACCCCTCCATCGGCGGCCTGGGTTATGGCATCGAGTACGCTTTTTCCATCATGGAACGTATCCGCCTGGGTGCCCTCCAGGGCGATAAGATGCTCTCCATGCCGGTTATCTGCACAGTAGGGTACGAAGCCTGGCGGGCGAAGGAAGCTGTAGCCCCGGTCAGCGAATACCCGGGCTGGGGTAAAGAAGTGGAGCGCGGTATTCTCTGGGAAGCCGTCACCGCCACCGCTCTCCTCCAGGCCGGCGCCCACATCCTGCTTATGCGCCACCCGCAGGCCGTTGAGAAAGTTAGGGAGAACATCGATCAGCTTATGGTGAGTAACGCCTACTGATTTTAAAAAGGAGGGTCTAATCCATGCTCATTATCGGTGAACGCATTAACGGCATGTTTAGTGACATTAAACGCGCCATCCAGGAACGGGACCCGGCCCCGGTGCAGGAATGGGCGCGCCGCCAGGAAGAAGGCGGCGCCCGCGCCCTGGACCTCAACGTTGGCCCGGCTGTCCCGGATAAGGTCAGCGCCATGGAATGGCTAGTAGAAGTCACCCAGGAGGCCAGCAGCCTTACCCTGTGCCTCGATTCCACCAATATCGCCGCCATCGAAGCCGGCTTGAAAAAGGCCAGGAACCGGACGATCATCAACTCCACCAACGCCGAACGAGAAAAAGTAGAGAAGTTATTCCCCCTGGCAGTAGAGTATAACGCCGGCCTTATCGGCCTCACCATGAATAAAACCGGGATCCCCAAGGATAGCGATACCCGTCTAGCCTTTGCCATGGAACTGGTGGCTGCCGCTGACGAGTTCGGCCTGCCCATGGACGACCTTTATATCGACCCCCTCATCCTGCCCGCCAACGTTGCCCAGGACCACGCCCCCGAAGTCTTGAAAACCCTGCAGCAGATTAAAATGCTGGCCGACCCGGCGCCCAGGACCGTCCTGGGTTTGAGCAACGTTTCCCAGAATTGCCAGAACCGGCCCCTCATCAACCGGACCTTCCTGACCATGGCTATGGCCTGCGGCCTGGATGCCGCCATTGCCGACGCTTGCGACGAGGCCCTGGTGGAAGCCGCGGCAGCAGCAGAGATCCTGCTCAACCAGACCGTTTACTGCGATTCTTTTATCAAAATGTTTAAGACCCGGTAGGAATCTTTGAAGTAATGTCGAAAGGATCCCTTGAACATTATTTCATAATCATATTCCTGTCACTCGATAAAGTTGGCGCAATGCGTTAATACCTGCCCGGCAATCAGGAGAAAGTAGATAAAGGGTACCGGCGTATTGACCTGCGCTGGTACCTTCCTTTTTTCAAGCGAGAGGAGGAATGGGTTTGGCCGCCCAGCAGGTTATACCTTCGCCCCGGCTGGTTTTAGTGATAGAAAAAGCATCCGGCCAACCTGTCAGCCGCTGTTACCAGTGCCACAAATGCACCGGCGGTTGCCCGGTAACCGGGTTCATGGACCTGATGCCCCACCAAGTGGTGCGCTACGTCCAGCTCGGTTTGGAAGAAGATCTCTTAAAAAGTAAAACCATCTGGCAATGCGCCGCCTGCCGGACCTGCATTTCCCGCTGCCCCAATGGCATTGATATTGCTGCCATTAACGACGCCCTGAAACAGCGAACCCTGGCCCGCGGGGTGCAGCCGGCCCTGCCGGCCGTGGCGGCCTTCCACCAGGCTTTCCTGAATTCCATCAAAGGGAAGGGCCGCGTCCACGAACTGGGAATGATGATCGCCTTCAAGATGAAAACCGGTTCCTATTTCCAGGATGTACTCCTGGGGCTGCAAATGTTCCGCCGCGGTAAACTGAGGCTGTTGCCGGAAGGACTGAAAAACAGGGAGCGTTTCCGGGCCCTGTGGCAGGGAGAAAAGGAGGGGCAGCGATGAAGCTCAGTTACTATCCTGGCTGTTCCCTGCATTCGACGGCCGCGGAGTTTTCGGCCTCGACGGAGGCTGTCTTTCGCCATTTGGGGGTGGAGTTACAGGAACTGGAAGACTGGTGCTGCTGCGGAGCTACCTCCGGCCACTCCCTGAACAGTTACCTCAGCCACGCCCTGCCCCTGCATAACCTGATCCTGGCGGAGGCGGCCGGCGAAGATCTGCTGGTGCCTTGCGCTGCCTGCTACAACTCCCTCAAGGCTGCCCAGGCCTTCATGGCTGCCGGTAGCCAGGAAGCGCTGGAGCTAAATGAATGGGCCGACCAGGCCCTGGGGCGCCAATACCAGGGCGGGGCCAAGGTACGCCACGTCATCGACATGCTGGCCGATCCCACTATGCAGGGCCTCCTGGAGGGGCGGTTAAAGCCAGTCCTCAACGGCCTGCCCCTGGCCGCCTATTACGGCTGCCTGCTGACCCGGCCCCCGAAAGTAGCCAGTTTTGAGGCCAACCCCGAACAGCCGCAGTTGATGGACCGGCTCCTGGCCCGCTGCGGTGCCACCCCGGTGGCCTGGAGCCATAAAAACGAGTGTTGCGGTGCCAGTCTGGCCATCCCCCAACCGCAGGTAGTTGTCGAGCTGGTGAGAAAGATCGTGGCTGCCGCCCGCCGGGCCGGAGCGAAGGCCATTGTTACCGCCTGTCCCCTCTGCCAGACCAACTTGGACAGCCGCCAGGTTAACGGGGAGGAGGCCCTGCCCGTCTTCTTCATTACGGAAATCATTGGTCTGGCCCTGGGCCTCAATGCCACGCCCTGGCTGAAAAAACACCTGGTCGATCCCCGGCCCCTTTTACAACAGCAGGGTTTACGGGCAGTCTCTTAGTGGAAAGGTTGTGAGAAGCCATGAGTGTAAAGAAGGAAACTACTCCGGCCGTCGGCGCCGTCCTGGTCCTGGGTGGCGGTATTGCCGGTATGCAATCGGCCCTGGACCTGGCCAACGCCGGTTATCTGGTGCACATGGTCACGGAGAGTTCTTCCATCGGCGGCCATATGGCCCAGCTGGATAAAACCTTTCCTACCAATGAGTGCGCCATGTGCCTGCTGGGGCCGCGGATGACGGATACCTCCAACCACCCCAATATCCGCCTGCATACCTGCGCTACCCTGGAGAAGGTGGAAGGGGAGAAGGGCAACTTTACCGTTCAAATCCGGGAAAAGCCCCGCTATGTCAATATCCAGGAGTGTACAGCCTGTGGCGACTGCGAGCAGGCCTGCCCGGTCAGCGTACCCAACGAGTATAACCAGGAGATGGGCACGCGGAAGGTCATTCATAAGATGTTCCCCCAGGCCGTGCCTAATAAATATTTAATCACCAAGAGGGGCACTCCACCCTGTCGCAACGCCTGTCCGGCCGGCACCAATGCCCAGGGGTATATAGCCTTGATCTCCCAGGGGAAATTCGCCGAGGCCCTGGAGGTCGTCCACCGGCGCCTGCCCTTTGCCGGTATCTGCGGCCGCATCTGTCACCATCCCTGCGAAACGGAGTGCAACCGGGGCCAATTCGATGACCCCATTGCCATTGCCACCCTGAAACGGGCCGCCTTTGATTACGGCTGGGAGGCTGACGCCGCCCGGGAGAAGGAGCAAAAACCGGAAATATCGCCCAAAGAAGAAAGGGTGGCTATTATCGGCGCCGGTCCGGGAGGCTTGACGGCCGCTCAGGACCTGGCCCTGGCCGGCTATCAGGTTACCATCTATGACTCCTTAAGCCGCCCTGGCGGCATGCTGCGGGGTGGTATCCCCCGTTATAGACTACCTGAGGAGGTAGTCGACCGGGAGACGGAACGTATCCTCAACCTGGGCGTCAAATTTGTTCCCAATACAGTTGTTGGTAAGGACATTGCCCTGAAGGAACTACAAAAGGAATATAACGCCGTCATTATCGCCATCGGCCTGCAACAAAGCCGGATGCTCCAACTGGAGGGATCCGACCTGCAGGGCATCCTGCCGGGAGTAAACTTCCTGCGGGAGGTAGCCCTGGGCGGTAGCCCGCAGGTGGGAGAGAAGGTCGTGGTTATCGGCGGCGGCAACGTAGCCATCGACGTGGCCCGCACCGCCCGGCGGCTGGGGGCCAAAGAGGTGCACCTGGCCTGCCTGGAATCCCGGGAGGAAATGCCGGCCCACCCCTGGGAGGTCGAGGAGGCTATTGAAGAAGGCGTCATTATCCATCCCTCCTGGGGCCCCAAACGCTTTCTGGGGACAAACGGCCGGGTTGGCGGCGTCGAATTGATGCAGTGTACCCGGGTTTTTGATGCCAACCACCGTTTTAACCCCCAGTATAACCCGGAGGTAACCAGCACCCTGGCGGCCGACACGGTTATCATGGCCATCGGCCAGGCTGCTGACCTCTCCTTACTGGGAGAAAAAAGCCGGGTTAACACCAACCGCGGCTTAATCAGCGCCGACCCCCTCACCCTGGCTACCAATGTGCCGGGCGTATTCGCCTGTGGCGATATTGTCCGGGGACCGGCTTCAGTGGTGGAGGCCGTCGGCGGCGGCCACGAAGCAGCGGAATCTGTTATCCGTTACCTCCAGGGTAAAGACCTGGCTGAGGGGCGCTCCCTGGAAAAGGAACCCCATCTGGATCCACCGCCCAATGTCGTCCCCTTCCCCGGCCGGCGCCTGGCCCAGGCCATGGCCCCGGCGGCAGAGCGCGTCCGGGACTTCCGCGAGGTCTACCAGGGCTTTACCCCTGAGGAGGCCGTGGCCGAAGCTAAACGCTGCCTGAACTGCGGCCTCTGTTCGGAATGCCTCCAGTGTGAGGCCGTCTGTAAAAAGAAGGCCGTCGAGCACTGGCAGCAGGAAAAAGTAACGGAATTAAAGGTAGGTTCCGTTCTCCTGGCACCCGGCTTTGAACTCTTCGACGCCAACCTGACGGGCGAGTACGGCTACGGTTATTACCCCAATGTTGTCACCAGCCTGGAGTTCGAGCGCTTCCTCAGTGCCACCGGGCCTACTGAGAGTCACGTCCTGCGGCCCTCCGACCAGCGGCCGCCGCAAAAGATAGCCTTTATCCAGTGCGTTGGCTCCCGGGATTGCGAACGAGAGGGCAGCCCCTACTGTTCGGCCATTTGTTGCATGTACTCTACCAAGGAAGCCCTCATCGCCCGGGAACATGATGCCAACATCGAGCCGACTATCTTTTACCTGGATATCCGGGCCTACGGTAAAAACTTCGACCGCTATGTTGATGCCGCCAAAGCCGGGGGCGTGCGATACGTCCGGGCCATGATCTCCCGGGTAGAAGAGGACCCCCAGACCAAAAACCTGACCATCCAGTACTACGCCGATGGGAAGGTCCAGCGGGAAGAATTCGATCTGGTTGTCCTGGCTGTAGGGGTGAAACCGCCAGCGGGCGCCGCCAGGATTGCCGCTGCTGCAGGTATCGAACTCAACGAGTATGGTTTTGCCAGAACAAAGCCCTTCGCCCCTACAGCCACCACCCGGGATGGTATCTATGTGGCCGGTGTCTTCCAGGGGCCGCGGGATATCCCGGAGACGGTGGTCAATGCCAGCGCCGCCGCGGCCTGTGCCAGCGCGGCCATGGCCTCCGGACGCAACACCATGGTCACCCCCAAGGAGTATCCCCCGGAGCGGGACGTCAGCCGGGAGGAACCCCGGGTAGGCGTCTTTATCTGCCACTGCGGCATTAACATTGCCGGTGTGGTTGACGTTAAGGCTGTGGTCGAGGCTGCCGCCAAACTCCCGGGGGTGGTCCACGCCGAAGACAACCTCTACACCTGTTCCCAGGATACCCTGAAAAAAATCCAGGATGCCATCCAGGAGTACCGGTTAAACCGGGTCGTGGTGGCCTCCTGTACCATCCGCACCCACCAGCCCCTCTTCCGGGAGGCCCTCCGGGAAGCCGGCTTGAACCAGTTCTACTTCGAAATGGCTAACATCCGTGACCAGTGTTCCTGGGTCCACCGCAACGAGGCGGCCAACGCCACCCAGAAGGCCATTGACCTGGTTCAGGGGGCGGTAGCCAAGGTCAAACGCCATGAAGCCCTGCATATGCAGCCGGTACCGGTGATCCAGAAGGCCCTGATCATCGGCGGTGGAGTGGCCGGCCTGACGGCAGCTCTCAATGTAGCCGACCAGGGTTTTGAGGCCTTTATCGTTGAACGGGAAAAAGAACTCGGCGGCCAGGTACGCAACCTGCGCACCACCCTGGAAGGGGAGGACTTCCAAGCTTTACTGCGGGACCTTATCGCCAGGGTCCAGGCTAATCCCCGAATCCAGGTCTTTACGGGCGCCCGGATTGAAGACTTCGGCGGCCACCAGGGCCACTTTACGACGACTATCTCCCTGGGCGAACCCGGCCGGGAGCACGTCCGCCGTACCCAGACCCTGGAGCACGGCGTCGTCATCGTAGCCACCGGGAGCCGGGAGAGCAAGACCGACGCCTACCTCCTGGGTCAGGATGAACGGGTAATAACCAACACCCGGCTGGAACAGGCCCTGGCCGATGGCCAGTGGGATACGGAAAAGAACAAGCAGGTAGTCTTTATCCAGTGTGTCGGTTCCCGGGATGCGGAGCATCCCTACTGCAGCCGGACCTGCTGCGCCCAGACCATTAAAAACGCCCTGGCCATCAAGGCCCGCAACCCCGAGGCCCAGGTCTACGTCCTGTACCGGGACATCCGCACCTATGCCTTTATGGAAGATTACTACCGCCGGGCCAGGGAAGCAGGGGTTCTCTTTATCCCCTACGACCCCGAAGACCCGCCCCAGGTACGGCAGCGGGAGATCGGCCTCCTGGAGGTCCTGGTCCAGGACCCGGATTCCGGCAAAGAACTGGTCCTCTGGCCCGATCAGCTGGTCCTGGCTACGGGAGCCGTGGCCCCGGAAGGGGTGGAGAAGTTGGCCACCCTGCTGAAGCTGCCGCTCAATGAGGATAAGTTCTACGTAGAGACCCATGCCAAACTGGCACCCATTGACTTTCCCACGGCCGGCATCTTCCTCTGCGGCGCCGGCCATGCCCCCAAACTGGCGGCTGAGGCCATTGCCCAGGCTGAAGGGGCGGTGGCCCGGGCCTGCACCGTCCTGGCCAGGGAAAACCTCATGGTGGGCGGGGTAGTAGCCGTAGTTGATGAGGATAAATGCGCCGCCTGCCTGACGTGTGTCCGGGTTTGCCCCTTCAATGTACCGCGGATCAATGAACGCAACGTCGCCGAGATTAATGCCGTCCAGTGTATGGGTTGCGGCACCTGCGCCGGTGAATGCCCGGCCAAGGCCATCCAGTTGCAATTCTACAAGGATGACCAGCTACTGGCCAAGGTAGCCGGCCTCTTCGGGGAGGTGTAGTGATGGCCGATTTCGAACCCAAAATTATCGCTTTTTGTTGCTTCTACTGTGCCTACTCGGCTGCCGACCTGGCCGGGTCCTTGCGCCTCCAGTATCCGGCTAACATCCGAGTAATTGAAATGCCCTGCTCAGGTAAGACCGATATCAGGGTTTTACTGGAGGCCTTTGAAGAAGGTGCCGACGGGGTCTACGTCCTGGGCTGCATGGAGGGCGATTGTCACTTCCTCAAGGGTAATTTCCGGGCCAAGCACCGGGTGCAACAGGCGAAAAAAATCCTGGATGACATTGGCATCGGCGGCGAGCGCCTGGAGATGTACAACCTCTCGGCAGCCATGGGCCCGCGTTTTGCCGAAATCGCCCGGGAGTTTACCGACCGCATCCGGAAACTGGGCCCCAGCCCGTTGCGGACGAAGACAACAACTACACCGGAGAAAACCTCCCCTGGTCAAGGGGCCAACCTTTGAATGAAAGCAGGTGAGTGTGGATGATTATTGCCGAGGGTAAACCCCTGGCTGAAGTAGCCGGTCTGATTAAAGAGGCCAAAAAGGTCCTGGTGGTAGGTTGCGGCGGCTGCGTGACCGTCTGCCTGGCCGGCGGGGAAAAGGAGACCGGCATCCTGGCGGCCGAGCTGCGCCTGTTGCGGCAAAAGGAAGGCAACCCCCTGGAAACGGTGGAGGTAACCCTGACCCGCCAGTGCGACCCGGAATATGTGGAGATGCTGGATAAATACGTCACCGACGATGTCGACGCCATCGTCTCCCTGGCCTGCGGGGTCGGGGTCCAGTTCCTGGCCGAACGCTATAACAAATGGGTAGTACCGGCCATGAATACCAAGTTCGCCGGGGGTACCGTGGAACACGGCGTCTGGGAGGAACGCTGCGGCCTCTGCGGCGAGTGTATCCTCTATAAAACCGGGGGGATCTGCCCCATTATCCGCTGCTCCAAGAGCATTCTCAACGGTCCCTGTGGCGGTTCCCAGGGGGGCAAGTGCGAAGTCAATCCTGATACCTCCTGCGCCTGGCAGCTCATCTATGACCGGATGCAGGCCCTGGGCAAACTGGACCTCCTCCTGGAAATCCAGCCCCCCAAAGACTGGTCCAAATCCCGGGATGGCGGGCCGCGGAAAGTTGTACGAGAGGATGTGAAGATTGATGCTTGAAAGCAAAATGGCCAAAATCCTCTCCCAGGGGCAGTTCCTGGTCAGCGGTGAAATCGGGCCGCCCAAGCACGCCAATCCCGAAGGGATTAAAAAGCATGCCACCATGCTCAAGGACTACGTCGACGCCATGAACCTGACGGACAACCAGACGGCCATTGTCCGCCTGTCCAGTATTGCCGCCGGGGTCCATGTCCTCCAGGCCGGGGGAGAACCCATTATCCAGATGACGACCCGGGACCGCAACCGCATCGCCATCCAGAGCGACCTCCTGGGGGCCTACAGTCTGGGGCTGCGTAACGTCCTCTGCCTGTCCGGCGACCACCAGTCCTTTGGCAACCACCCGACGGCCAAAAACGTTCATGACGTTGATTCGATCCAGCTCATCCGCATCGTCAAAGACCTGCGGGATGAAAAGAAGTTTGCCTGTGGCGAAGAGATCAAAGGCCAGGAGCCCCGGTTCTTCATCGGCGCCGCCGCCAACCCCTTTGCTGACCCCTTTGAGTTCCGGGTCCTGCGCCTGGAAAAGAAGATTAATGCCGGCGCCGACTTCATCCAGACCCAGTGCATCTTTGACATGGAACGCTTCGAGCGCTTCATGGCCCTGGTGCGGGAAAGGGGCCTGCATAAAAAGGCCCATATCATCGCCGGCGTTATGCCCCTGAAGTCGGCCCGGGCCGCTAAATATATGCAGCAGTCGGTGGCTGGCATGATCGTCCCCGATGCAATAGTCAGCCGCATGGAAAAGGCCGCCGACCCCAAGGCGGAAGGGGTGGCCATCTGCGTGGAGCAGATTAAACACCTGCGCTCCATTGAAGGTGGTGCCGGCGTGCACATAATGGCCGTCATGTGGGAGGACATCATTCCCACCATCGTCCAGGAAGCCGGCCTTTATCCCCGCCCAAAGGTCGAATAGTAGCAAGCCCCGGGTAGAGCCCGGGGTTTTTCATAGGAGCTGCTCATGGCGGGCTAACGCCCCCCACCGGCGAAACATGAAAATATGGACTTTGAGAGGGGTGAGGCAGGTTCCCGGAGGGCGCCTTTGCGCTTAGTTCAGAAGAACGAGGCCGGCTGAGGATAAGCGCGGCCGCCTGTTTGAGGCCGAAGGCTTAAGTTTTGGCCGCGCCCAAAGCCGGCC
>JASUSX010000055.1 GCA_030445875.1 Clostridia bacterium | reverse complement strand
TGTCGTTAATGGCCACAACCTCGAGTTCCGGTTTCTCCAGGGAGGCCCGGAATACCAGACGGCCAATGCGCCCGAAACCGTTAATACCTACTTTGACTGTCATTATGTACTACTCCTCCTTTGCCCTTTTTCTCCGTGGGTTGGCGATGGTTGGCGGTACTTGCCGCCATGAGCAGGTACCCAGCTCCGTCTTATTATACCATAAAGTAACAGGTATTATAATGAGGACTGCTTGCACCTGCATTCACTGTCCAGCATTATTCAACACCAATCGCTAAAATCCTCCTTTAGAAAATAGCTACATTTAAGTATTCAGGGGCCAGGGCCCCCGGCTATTGCTAATAGCGTTTTCTTTTAGCTGCCGCAGGAATACCCTGCTCATCGCGATACTTGGCCACCGTCCGCCGGGAGATCTGGATCCCCTGGCGCTGCAGGAGCTCCTGAATCTGCAAGTCCGTCAGGGGGTTGGCCGCATCCTCCCGGCTGATGATCTCCGCGATCATCTTCTTAATACTTTTAGCGGTAGCCGTGCCTCCCCGTTTCTCTATCCCACTGGCGAAGAAGAATTTTAACTCAAAAACACCCCTGGGTGTCTGGACGTATTTATTGGCCGTAGCCCTGCTCACGGTAGATTCGTGCATGCCCAGGGTAGCGGCGACCTGGCGCATGGTCAGGGGTTTCAGGTATTTTAAGCCTTTATCCAGGAACTCGCGCTGCTCCTGGACCAGGCAATTGACCACCCGGTAAATAGTCAACCGTCGCTGCTCCAGGCTGCGAATCAGCCAGGCCGCGGCGTTGAGCTTGCTTTCAATAAAATTCCGCGTCGCCTCGTCGCAGTTCCCCTCCTGGCGCATCAAGGCCTGGTACAGGGGGTTAATGCCCAGCCGTGGCAGGGCCAGGTCGTTGACCAGCACCACATAATCGCTGCCCACCCGCTCAATGATTACATCGGGTACAATATAGCGGTTCTCCTGGCTGTCACCAAAGGAGCGCCCCGGCTTGGGATCCAGGGTACGGATATAGTCAACCGCCGCCTGGACTTCCGGCAGGGTCATATTCAAGCGCCGGGCGATATGGCCCAGGCGGCCCTCGGCGACATAGCTTAAAAAGTTGCGGATAATCTTTTCCGCCCCGCGCGGGGCATCATCCCGCTGGCGCAACTGGATCAGCAGGCACTCCGTCAGGCTCCTGGCCCCTACGCCGGGGGGGTCAAAGCGCTGGATTAGCTGCAGCACCCGCCAGACGGCAGCCGGGGAAACCTTCAGGTAAGCGGCCGCCTCTTTGAGGGAGATTTTAAGGTAACCATTGGCATCCAGGTTACCAATTAAGAAGGTGCCAATCTCCCGTTCGCGCGCTGAAGGGGCTGCTATTTTCAACTGAAGCAGGAGGTGATCCTGCAGGGTGGGCTGGCCGGCTACCAGGTTCTGCTGGTTCCATTCCCGGGCCTCTTCCCGCGGGCCGTTAACATACCCCAGATCGCTGCCATCCTGAAAATACTCCTGCCAGTCAATCTCCAGCCCCCCCTGATCCTCCCCGGGTTCCTCAGCCGCAGCAACTTCCCCGTCATCCCCTATCTCCAGCAAGGGGTTTTCCTGGAGTTCCTGCTGGATGTATTCAGCCAGCTCCAGGGTGGAGAGCTGCAGAACCATAATGGCCTGGCGCAGTTCCGGCGTCATGATTAATTTCTGCGTCTGTTCCAGGTTCAGGCCCAAACGTGCGCCCATGACTCTCCCCCCTCCCTGGTTTATACTTATACTATACTATTCGTTCCTGCCCTCTACTTTTCCTGCCGGCGCGGCCATTTTAATTGCCCCTGCCAGGTACAGGATTAAAGCCAGGCTGAGGCCGACAGCGGCGATCTGAGCCAGGTTTTCCTGGCCGGGCATAAAGAGGTAGGGGTGCCACCCCAGGCCGTAGTCAACGTAATCGTTGATTGCCAGCCACAGGGCTACCAGGGCCAGCTGCCAGGGGGTAGCCCGCCAGTGCCGCAAGAACAGGTAGCCCTCGGCTGCCATACCCAGGTGGGATAACCACAGGCCAGCTTCGACAGCCGTCACCCGCGCCCCGGCCAGCCAGTAGTCGCTGATTACCACCATCGCCCACAGGCCGTATTTAATGACGGCCATGGCAGCCAGGAGCTGTAAGAAGTTATTTCCCCGGCGGGAAAGGGCCAGAAGGAGGGCCAAGGCAAAAAGGGTTGTCGCCAGGGGGCTATCGGGGGTAAAAGGCCACCAGATTAAGGGCGTGCTGGCCAGTTGCTCCCGGTACCAATAGTATCCGTAAACTGATCCCAGGAGATTGATAATTATTAAGGTTAGCAGAAACCAACCCTGGCAAGGTGCCTCCCAGAGCAGGTGTTGCAACCACCGGCCGCTTGCTGGCAGCCACCCCTGGCGTGCGTTTACTAAAGAACCGGTTTTCACTCTTACTAACCCTTCTTTACGGTAGAGAGTACCAGGTGTAAAAGGGAACCTTTTCCACTCCTGGTAGAAACATATCCCTACCAGGGGATACTATACCTGCGCCCTCCGGCTATTCAGTCCGGTATACCTGGCTTTCGCTATCCTCCACCCTGCCGATCACCCGCGCAGGGACGCCACCCACTATAGCTCCCGCGGGTACATCCCGGGTCACCACCGCCCCGGCAGCGACAATGGCGCCATCACCAATCCGGATGCCCGGCAGGATGGTAGCGTTGGCCCCAATCAAGACCCAAGCCCCAATCTCTACCGGCCCCAGGCGGTAAGCATGGGGTAAAAATTCATGCGTCAAAATAGTAACGTTATAGCCGATGATACTCTGGGGGCCGATATGAATGAGGTCTGGCCGCAGGATGTCCGGCATGGCCATAACCCCCACTGCCGCCCCAGGGTCTACATCCATACTCACCAAGTGGCGTAAGAGCCAGCTTTTCAGGCCCAAAAAGGGCAGTACGCGACAAATTTCCAGCCAGAAGAAGTTCCAGGCTACCCGCCAGAGGGGGGCCACCTGGCGCCAGGCAGCCATAGCGTTCCTGCCCTCAACGGGATAGGTAGTCGTCCGCCGCATCTATCTCCCCCCTCCGTTCCCGCATCTGCCTGGTCAAACCCTCCAGGCGGCGCAGGCGGTGGTTGACCCCTGATTTCCCCACCGGAGGAACGAGCATCTCCCCCAGCTCCTTCAAACTGGCCTCCGGGTGCCGGAGCCGTAAAGCGGCTATTTCCTGTAAGACGGGCGGTAAACCCTCCCAGCCCAGGGTAGCAATCAGGTAGCGAATATTCTCTACCTGGCGTAAACCCGTCTCCACCGTCTTACTTAAATTAGCCGTTTCACAGTTTACCAGGCGGTTTACCTGGTTACGCACATCCCGCAAGACCAGGACGTTCTCATAGGCCAGGACGGCGTTATGGGCCCCCATGAGGCTTAAAGCCCGGATAATCTGCTCGCTGTCTTTTAAGTAGACCACATAGCCGCGCTGGCGCGGGGTAAGCCGGGGTTGGAGGTCCAGTTGCTGCATGATAGCCAGGAGGTGCTTGGCCTCCTCCCTGTCATCCAGGAGTACCTCCAGGTGGTGGGTGCCTGATGGCTTGTTAACCGAGCCCTTTAACAGGAAGGCGCCCCGCAGATAGGCAGCCCGGCAGCACTGGCTGGCCGGCGTTTTTTCCCTGGCGGCCAGCCAGGCCTGTAACCCTTCCGCCGGAGCGGAGATCACCACCTTAAAGACCGGCCGGCCATTACCACGCCGGCGTCCGGTTACCACCTTTGCCGGCAGGTCCAGCACCGCCCTGGCCAGGGAGTAGACTCCCCTGGCTATGGCGGCGCGGGTGGTTACCAGCAGAATGATCCCCTGCCCCGGCAAACTGGCCCGACCGCCCAGGCGCAAGATGGCTTCTATTTCAGCCGCGGCGCAGCAGGGCCGTTGCGTCTTTACCCGGGCTAGTTCCTCTTTGGTTTCCAGGGAAAAAGAAAAAACCATTGTCCCCCCTCCACAAAACCCCCTTTAATGGGCGAGGTTACGAAACTTCTCCCGCAAAAGGTAAACCAGGCGCTGCCGGCTGCGGGAGTGGTGGCGGTAGAATTCTTCCATAATCAGGCCGGCCAGGCGCTCCGGGTGGTGGCGGACGACATGGGTCTCGTCCACCAGCCAGCCCGTCCGTAACTCCACCCCCATTTTCGCCAGGGCCGGGCCATTGATGAGTACCGGCCGGGCGCCCTTTTCGCCGTAGCGCCGCCGGGCACCGCGGGAAATCGGCCCCCGGTGGGCAATAACAACCTGGACCAGGCCGGAACCACAGTGGGCGTTGATGGCCTGCAGGTGGTCGGCCACTGTATAACCATCGGTTTCCCCGGGCTGGGTCATGATATTGCATACGTAAAAGACCGTCGCCGGCGACTGGCGCAGAGCCTCTGCCAGGCCCCGCACCAGCAAATTGGGCAGGACGCTGGTATAAAGGCTCCCCGGGCCGATAATGATGGCGTCTGCCCTGGCTATAGCCTCCAGGGCGGCCGCCGGGGGCCGGCAACTGGCCGGTTGCAGGAACACCCTTTTAATACGTTTGCCCGCCCGGGGTATGTTGCTCTCCCCCAGGATAATACTCCCGTCAACCAGCTCGGCGCCCAGGGTCACATGGCTGGTGGTAGAAGGGATCACCCGGCCGCCAACCGCCAGTACCCGGGCGAGTTCCTGGATGGCCCGGTCGAAGTCCCCGGCTATATCAGTCATGGCCGCCAGGAGGAGATTTCCCAGGCTATGACCCATCAGGCCCTCCCCCTGGCGAAAGCGATAACGGAAGAGCTCTTCCATCAGGCTTTCGGTGTCGGCCAGGGCCACCAGGCAGTTGCGGATGTCCCCCGGCGGCGGGATGTGCAATTCCTGGCGCAGGCGGCCGGAGCTACCGCCGTCGTCGGCTACGGTTACGATAGCCGTCAGGTTGCGGGTGTAATTTTTTAATCCCCGCAGCAGGACGGCCAGGCCGGTCCCCCCGCCGATGGCCACGATATGGGGACCGCGGGCCAGGTACTGGCGGCGGTAAAACAGCTGCCAGGGGCTGCCGGTATTACCAGGAAAGAGGACCTTAAAAAACGAACTGGTGAGGCGCTGGATCCCCAGGATCACCAGGGCCAGGCCCAGGCCGGCAACCAGTACCCCTCCCAGTAGGGGCGAGCCCAGGGTCCCCAGGGTATGGAGGATAAACCAGGTAACCCCCCTTTCCGCCGAGGCCAGGAGGGTAATCCCCAGGATGAGGGTCAACCCGGATACCAGTAAGAATAGGCCCACCGCCACCAGCAGCAGCCAGCGCTTAATCTTTAAGCCCGGGTACAGCCACTTTAAGCCCTCCACTTAGCCCTGCCTCCTGCCGCCGCTGTTACCTAAATAGCGCATGACATCGCGGTGCTTTACTATCACGTCATAATGCTGGTCCCGGAGGAGATCCCCCAGCCTGTTGGCCAGGGTCACCGAGCGGTGCTGTCCCCCCGTGCAGCCGATAGCGATGACCAGGTGGGACTTGCCTTCTCGCTGGTAGTGGGGGATCAGGAAGCGTAGCAGGTCGCCAAACCGCTCTATAAATTGCTGCGCCTCCGGCGCCGAGAGGACGAACTCGGCTACACAGCGGTCATGACCGGTGAAGGGGCGTAAGGCAGGGATATAAAAGGGGTTGGGTAAAAAGCGCACATCCATCACCAGGTCAGCGTCCAGGGGGATACCGTATTTATAGCCGAAGGAGATAATGTTGATCACCAGCTGTCGCCGCACGCCGAAGAGGTCGGTTAACTGCTCTTTGAGCTGGCGGGGCGTAAGTTCGGAGGTGTCGATAATTACACTCGCCCGGCCCCGCAGTTCCTCCAGACGCTGCCGTTCGGCGACAATCCCCTCCAGGATCTGGCCACCGCTGGAGAGGGGGTGACGCCGCCGGGTCTCTTTATAGCGCCGCACCAGGACTTCATCGGCCGCCTCCAGGAAAAGGATCTCATAGGGAATACCCCGCCCGTCCAGGTAGGCCAGGGCTTCTTCCAGGCCATCGAAAAACTGCCCGCCGCGGATGTCCATCACCAGGGCTACCTTGGAAATGGAGGTGGAGAGGGGTGACCCCAGCAGGTCGACCAGCCCCGGTATCAGGGAGGGGGGCAGGTTGTCGACGCAAAAAAAGCCCAGATCCTCCAGGCAGCGTACCGCCTGGGTCTTACCGGCCCCGGAAAGGCCGGTGACAATGACGAGACGCGGGTAGTTGCTCGCTGTCATAATGCTCTCCCCTCCCCTAAAAACCAGAATAGCGTCCGCTTAAAAACCCTGCCGCAAATTTACCACCTGTTCCGGGGGTACCCCGGCGGTGCGCAGGATTGCCCACCCTTCCTCCAGACGACCCACGGTAGCTGGCTGGTGGGCATCGCTGTTGACGACGAACTTTACCCCGCAGGCGGCGGCCCGGGCCAGTTCCCCGGGTTGCTGATAGAGGTGGCCGACATTGACCTCCCACAGGGCCCCCGCCCGGGCGCAGGCCCGGGCCAGGGGTTCAATGTCCACCGACATTCCCAGCCCCGGGTGGGTAATACAAAAGATAGGGTGTTGCTCCAGGGCGGCTATCAAAGTCCGGGTATTGGCCTCCACCGCCCTCTCCCGCCAGCGGCGGCTGCAGCCCTGGAGCTGGTTGGCCAGCACCAGGTCGCGGGCCGCCTGGAGACCCCGGGGCAGGACATAAGGGTGCAGGCCCACCAGCAGGAGGTCCAGTTGCCGATAAACAGCAGCCGGGATGTCAATTTCGCCGTTTAAGCCGACAATATTGGCCTCGGCGCCCACCAGCACCCGCAGGTCGTCCCCCTGCCAGGCGGCCACTCTCCTTTTAAGGTCCAGGTAGACGCCAGCGGAATTGACCCCCACGCCAATATTGCGCGGGCCGTGGTCGGTCAGGGCCACCTCCGCAAGGCCGGCGCGGCGAGCCGCCGCCACCATCGCCCCGGCACTGGCCCGACCGTCACTGCGCCGGGTATGGACATGGTAATCAGCCCGGAAGGACTGGGGCAAGGATCAACCCCCCAGGATAAAATGCTCCAGGGCCCGGGCCACGCCGCCTTCATTATTGCTGGCGGTAACGTAGTCGGCGGCTGCCCGGACTTCGGCCGGGGCGTTGGCCATGGCCACCGCCAGGCCGGCATAACGGAACATCTGGATGTCATTATAACTGTCGCCAAAAACCATGATCTCTTCCGACCGGATACCCTCCATTTCCGCCAAGGCCTGGAGACCCCGGCCCTTGTTGACTTCAGGGTTTAACATCTCCAGGTACTGGGGCAGCGACCGGGTAATATAGACCCTATCCCCTACCTCCCGACGGATGGCTGCCTCCAGGGGGTCCAACCGTGGCCCTTCTTGCAGGGCGACGATCTTTAAGGGCTCCTGCTGCTGCTCCTGGAGGAAGGCCAGCATATCCCCCACGGGGTACAAGTCCACCCCGGCGCGCCAGGCATATGCCTCATTTTCCTCCTGGATGCTTTCTACATAGAGCCGGTCCCCCAGGTAAACGTTGTAGGGGAAACCAAAGGCGCGGATGTGGTTAACCAGGCGCCGGGCCAGGGCCAGGGGCAAGGTACGTTCAAATAAAACCTCCCCTGTACCCGAATGGCGCACCTGGGCGCCGTGATAGACAATCAGGGGCAACGCCAAACCCAGCTCTTCGGCGTAGGGCCGGGCCGAGCTGAACATGCGCCCGGTGGCCAGGGTTACGGTAATACCCTTTTCCCGCACCCTTCTGATGGCTTCCTTGGCTTGCGGTTCGATAACTACCTGGTCGGTTAGCAGTGTCCCGTCCAGATCAAGTGCTACCAGCCGGATTCTCCCCATTATTGTTCCTCCCCAGGCCTTCCAGGATGCGGGCCGCCACGGCCCGGTTCATCCCTTCGACGGCCAGCAGTTCTTCAAAAGTAGCCTGGCTTATCTTCGCAATAGATCCGAAATGGCGCAAAAGTGCTTTCTTGCGCTTCGCGCCTATACCAGGAATATCATCCAGTACCGAACGGTAGACGCCCTTTTCCCGTTTCTGGCGGTGATAGGTAATGGCAAAGCGGTGCACTTCATCCCGCAGGTGCTGCAAGAGCTGCAACGCCTGGCTATCCCGGGGCAGGCGCAGGGGAGCCGGGCTTCCCTCCTGGAAGAGCAACTCTTCCTCCTTGGCCAGGCTAAAGGTGGGGATATGGCCCACTCCCAGGGCTACCATGACCTCCCGGGCGGCGTGAAGCTGGCCCAAACCGCCGTCAATCAGGACCAGGTCCGGCATTTCGCCAAAACGCTGGTCGCCGCTCGCAGCCCGCCGGAAACGCCGGGTTAAGACTTCCTGCAGGGAAGCAAAATCATTGGCCCCGGTAACGGTTTTAATCTGAAAACGGCGGTAGGCCGATGGCAACGGCCGGCCCTCGACAAAGACAGCCATGGCCCCCACCGGGTTGCTTCCCTGGAAGTTGGAGATATCGTAAGCCTCCATTCGCCGTGGTAACTGCGGCAAGCTTAAGACCTGCTGGAGATCCAGGAGGACCGCCCGGCCTCCTTCCTCCTGGCGCCGGCGGGCCAGGAGGTGCTCCGTAAGCAGGCTGACAGCGTTTTCCTGGACCAGTTGCAGGAGCTTCCGCTTGTTACCCCGCCGGGGGACCCTTAACTCCACTTTGCTCCCCCGCAGCCGGGAGAGCCAGGCAGCGATGGTAGCAGCATCCTCCGGTTCCTCGTGGAGAAGGATGCCAGGCGGGATTTCCGTCCCCCGGCTGTAGTACTCCTTTAGCAACGCCGCCATGACCTCGGCCCCGGACAGGCCCGCCGTGCCGGTAAGGAAGAAATGGTCGCGGCCGATCACCTTGCCGCCCCGGCTAAAAAAGATCAGGCCCAGGGCTGCCTCGGCTTCCCGGGCCAGGGCGATGGCGTCGGCGTCATCGCCGGTGGCAGCAGCCAGCTTCTGGCGGGCGGAGACCTCCTGCACGGCCCGCAACTGATCCCGCAGTTTAGCTGCCTTTTCGAACTCCAGCCCGGCTGCAGCAGCCTCCATCTGGGCCTTTAATTCCCGGACCAGGGCGGTATGCTTCCCCTCCAGGAAAAGGACCACATTATCTACCGCTTCCCGGTAAACCTCCGGGCTGACCTGGCCGGTGCAGGGGGCCAGGCAGCGGTTGATATGGGCGTTGAGGCAGGCCCGGCTGCGGGGCTGCAGGGGTGTCTCCCGGCAGGTACGCACCGGGAAAAAGCCCCGCAGCAGCTTCAGGGTTTCCCGCAAAGCCCCCACGTTGGTGTAGGGGCCGAAGTAGCGGGAGCCGTCCCGGACCAGGGAACGCGTGATCTGCAGCCGGGGGAACTGCTCCTGGAGGGTGAGCTTGATATAGGGGTAACTCTTGTCGTCCTTCAGGCTGACGTTGTACCGCGGCCGGTGTTCTTTAATCAGATTGCACTCTAAAATCAGGGCCTCGACTTCGTTATCCGTCAGGATATACTCAAAGTCGGCGATATGGCTGACCATTACCCGCGTGCGGGGCGGGTGCTGGCCGTGAAAATAGGAGCGCACCCGGTTTTTCAGGGAAGCGGCCTTGCCGACGTAGATGATCGTGCCGGCGGCGTCGCGCATGAGGTAGACGCCGGGGTGGTCCGGCAGGCGCGCCAGTTTCTCCTCCAGGTCCATGGTATCCCTTCCTTCACTCCTGTCCTACCACGCGAGCCAGGGGTTGCCCCTCTTTATCCCGCGCCAGGACCGGGGCCAGGAACTGGCCGGTATAGGAGGCCGCTACCCGGCAGACCTCCTCCGGCGTACCGGTGGCCACCACCTGGCCACCACCTTCGCCGCCCTCGGGGCCCAGGTCGATGATATAGTCCACCGATTTGAT
>JASUSX010000054.1 GCA_030445875.1 Clostridia bacterium | reverse complement strand
GGTAAAGAGGATGTTCCCCAGGAGGTTTTCCAGAATGGTCTCCGCCCCCAGGCGGTCACCCAGGCGCACCCTGGCTGCCAGCTCGTTCTCCTGGGCCAGTTGATCGCTGCTCCCCTGTTCCCAGGGGGCCATTTTCACCAGCCAGTCCCACAGGGAAGGTCCCTTGAAAGCTCCCTCCCTGTCCAGGGCTGTTACCTCCACCCCGCTGGCTGCCACCCGGGCTGCCAGCTTTTTCAATAATTCCGCCCCCTGTTGGACCTGGCGGGCTGGTATGACTTTTAATTTCCGGATAGCCTCCCGAACCTCCCGGGATGGCAGGCCCAGGTCTGCTACCCGGTCCCAGATCTCCTGGACAGCCAGTTCATCCAGTTCCCACATGACCGCCTGGCCGCAGACAATGGTTCCCAACACCTGATCCTGCCATTTGATGGGCGCGGCCCACTGGACCAGGCCGGCATGGCAAAACAGGATACAGGGATCGATGAGTTCCACCGCCCGGCAAACGTGGCGGTGGGTTTCCCGGCAGCGGGCCGCCCCTTCCGTAACCGAATTCACCAGCTGGCAGAACTGGCTGTGGTAGGTGTAATCCTCCACGCCGACGACAGGTTCCAGGGAGGGGTTGAGGATAATGGCCCGCATCCCGGTAGCTTCGGTAAAGGAACTCAGCAGGCGCTGGAGATGCCCGGCCAGGGACATCGCCCCCCTTCCGCTCTTTCTACTTACCTTTCGCTCAATGAGCGGTATATTCCTGCCAGGACCGTCTTAAAACAGGGTAAGCTGCTTATAACCCCCCGCGCTATTTCCTTGTTCCCCCTGCGCCTTCCCCGTCCAGGCTTTTTTCTCTAGACAGTCCGGCGGTATTTCCAGGAGAAATGGTGAGGGCTGGGCCGGAGTTCTGACGCCGGCAGCCGCCCTGCTGCGGGCCGACACCAGGATCAACCTGTCCCGGGCCCGGGTCAGGCCGACATAAAACAGCCGGCGTTCCTCCGTTAATGAGAAGTGAGGGGTGGGAAGTGAGGGGTGGGATGACGGCTCTTCCTGAAGATCATGAAGATCTTCTGCATCCAAATCGAGGCCCAGGTTCTTTTGCAGGGGCAGCAGGCCGTCTTCCACACCGGCAATAAAGACTACAGGAAATTCCAGGCCCTTGGCGGCGTGGATGGTCATCAGGCTGACGACCTCGGGGGAGGTAACATTGCCCCCGTAGCGCTCGTGGTCGGCCTCCCCGGCCAGGGTCACCCCGCGCAGGAAAGAGGGCAGATCCTGAAAGCGCTCTGCCACCCGCGCAAGGCGCTGTAGGCTGTCAACTTGTTGGAGGTCATGCTCTGCTATCCAGCGGGCTAGAATGACCGCAGGGGGCTGGGTAGCCATCAAGGCGCGGTAACGATCAATAGTATCCTTGAAGGCCAGCAATCGTTCCCTGGCAATCGCCTCAAGGGCAGGAACGCCGGCGGGCCGGCCCCCGGTCCGGGCCAGTTCCTCAAGGACCTGCCAGGCGGGTATCCCGGCCTGCCTGCTGCTTTCCTTTAACCAGGTCCTGCCGGACCGGTAATACTTCGTTCCCAGATAGAACAAAAGGTGCCAATCATCCGCCGGGTTCACCAAGCAGCGGCAGAAGGCCAGGGCCTCCCGGACTGGCCGTTCTTCCAGGAAGCTTTCCCGGCCTAGCACCCGGTAGGGTATTCCCTCCCGCAAGAAACATTCTTCCAGTAACTCCAGCTGGCGCCCGGTCCGGGCCAGGACGGCAATATCGGCAAAGCCCCAGCCTTCGCCCTCTCCTGCTGCCGCATCCCCCATCAGGGAAACCCCGCCCTGGCCGTGGGCCCGGAGCATGTCTGTACCCCCCAGCAGGCGGCTAATCTCCCGTACAATGGCTATACCCTCCGCCATTTCCCCCGGGACCTCCAGGTGCAGAACGGGCAAACCGCTTTCCCGGACGGCTTTCAGGCCAGACGTACCGGGTATGACCATACCTCCTGCCCCGGGGCTTTCCGTTCCTGGAACCGGAGGGGAGGTTTCCGGGGCCAAGGGTGGCTCCCCGCTGACCCGGTGGATGTTATCACGGTTATGGGCAATAACGGCTGTAGCCGCCCGCAGGATGGTGGGTGTAGAACGGTAATTGCAGGTCAGCTGCCATACCTGGGCCGCCGGGTAATCCTGCCGTAACTGCTCAAAAAAACGATTGCTGGCCCCACGGAAGCCATAAATGGCCTGGTCGGGGTCACCGATAACAAAAAGGCTGCTCCCCTCCCCGGCCCAGAGTTTTACCAGGGCGTACTGGACCGGGTTGACATCCTGAAACTCGTCCACCAGCAGGTGGGTAAACCGTTCCAGGATCCTGACCACCTCCGGGTTGGCCCCCCCGGCCGCCCGCCACCCCCGCACCAGCTCCACTGCCTGCAGGAGGAGGTCGTCGTAATCCAGGACGCTGTACTCCGCCAGCCGCTCCTGGTAGGCCTGGTAAACAGGCCGCAAGTCCTCCGGGACTCCGGGGGATGCGGGCATCAGACCACGACCCTTGAGCAGGGAAATCTGGCGCTGCAATCGCAGGGCTTTACGAGCGCCGGGCTGTCCTTTTTCCCGCAAAACTTCCGCCAGCAGGCTGCGGGTATCGTTTTCGTCCAGGACAGTCAATGGTCGCTGACCGGCCGGGGCCGCTGCTCCCGTCCCGGTAGCGCCGGCCGCTCCGGTAGCGCCCGGCCCGCGACCATCCTGGAGAAGGTCCAGGCAGAGGCTATGAAAGGTCCCGATGGTTACCCTTTCACTTTCTTCCCCTGTTCCCAGGAGTTCGGCTACCCGGTAACGGATCTCACCGGCGGCCTTGTTGGTAAAGGTAACAGCGGTAATCCGGCCGGGGTCAATGCCCCGTACCCCGATTAGGTAAGCCAGGCGGTGGACCAGGGTGCTGGTCTTACCCGTACCCGGCCCGGCCACCACAATAACCGGCCCTGGCGCCGCCGTAACCGCCTGCCGCTGTTCCTCATTGAGACCGGCCAGGATACCCCCGCTACCCGGCCCAGCCGCAGGGTATGGTGTATAGCCTGTTCGTTGATCACCGGCAGGATTAGCCGGAACTGGCCGCCTGGACCCGGCCGCGCCAGCAGGTGCACCACCGGCGCCGCCCTTTGGGCTGCTAGCTGGCTCCCGGCGGGTAGTACCCGGCCTGGGAGCTCTCGAAATGGGGGTTGCCGGCGCCGCTGCGGTTACCTCTACCTCTGTGGCCGTCGCCAGTCCTTCTTGAGCCGCCGCTATCTCGCCGGCAGCGGCGGTCGGACCTGGCTCTGGAAACAGGGCCTCCTGGCCGCTGAAGAATTCCCTTTCTCCGGGCCGCAGCAGGAGGATCCGGCCGTATTCCCCGTCAAAACCCGGCCGGCTTTCCACCTCGCCGGTACGCATACGGCGGATGGCCTCGGCCACCGTCGGCCCGCCCACGCGGGCAATGGCCTCCAGGGGCGCCTCGCGCAGTACCAACAATTCCGGCCCCAGGTGCTGGATAAATTCCAGGTAGAGGCCAGTGACCTTTTTGGAGGTAGCACCTACCCCCAGGGCCGACGCCAGCACCTCCGGCAGGGGCACCAGGCTCTCGAAGGGCCGCGCCCCCTGTGGACGAAACCCTCCTTCCCGGTCGGCCAGTTCCTCTACCCGGTGCAGGACGCCGATGGTCAGCTTACGGCCGCACACGGGACAGATGCCCTCCGCAGCCCGCGTCTGGGCGGGCTGCCAGCATACCTGGCAGTTGCGGTGGCCGTCCAGGTGATACTTGCCTTCCTGGGGAAAGAACTCCAGGGTGCCCAAAAAGTTAGCTGCTTCCCGTTCCTGCAGGGCGTGACGGATAGCCGGGTAGGCAAGCTCCGCATCAAAAAGGTTGGCTTCCCGGGCCAGGTAGCGGGGCGAATGGGCGTCGGAGTTGGATACCAGGGTCAAGGGATCCAGGACTGAGAGGCGCCAGTTCATGGGCGGGTCGGAGGAAAGGCCGGTTTCCACGGCAAAGATATACTTCGCCAGGTCGCCGTAACACTCTTCCAGGGCGTCGAAGCCTGAATTAGCACCAAAGAGGGAGAAATGGGGCGTCCAGATATGGGCCGGTATAAAGATGGCCTCCGGGCAGGCCTCCAGGGTCATCTCCAGGAGCCGGCGGCTGTCCAGGCCCAGAATCGGCCGGCCGTCGGAGTGGAGGTTGCCGATCTCCTCCAGGCGGCGGCTTAATTTCGCCGCCGCCTCCAGGCCGGGCAGGAGGATGAGGTGGTGGACCTTGCGGGTACGCCCGCCCTGCTTATAGATGGTGCTGATCTCGCCGCTGATGACAAAACGTACCACCGGCCGGCCGATAGCATCCAGGGGAAGGTAAACGGAGCCTGCAGTGACCGCCTCCCGAGATGCCCGGTTGCCGGCATTGCTGCCCCATCCCTCAGGCCCGGTCGGCGTCAGCCCCGCTACCGGGTCTTCCTCCACCTGGCGGCAGAGTTCGTCCTTGAGGCGGTACAGTCCCTCCCCCGCCGGCACCAGCTTCTCCTTGAGTTCCTGCCGCCAGCCCGGGTGGGTAAAGTCGCCGCTGCCCACCAGGGTTACGCCTTTATATACGGCCCAGCGGTAGATATTCTCCGGGTCGGCATCTTTACTAGTTGCCATGGAGTAATGGGAATGAATATGGAGATCAGCGATAAACTTCAATTGTAATCACCTTTATCTATTGTAGCACCTTTACCCGCCGACTGACAGCACTTGTGACGTACAATTTAACCGCAGGCGCAAATACACCTGCGGTTTTATCGTAGGGTGTCCCAGCCGGGCAACTTGGGTGTTTGTTTTAGCCGTCCGCTTTAGTCCTACCCGGCCTGAAGCCGCAGTTCCAGGATGGCGTCCCGGAGTTCGGCGGCGCGTTCAAACTCCATCTGCCTGGCTGCCGCCCGCATCTCCTTTTCTAACTGGCTGATGAGCGAGCGCAGCTCGCGCTTGCTGAGTTGGAGCTTCTTCTTTTCCGGGCTACGGGCTTGGCCCGCCTGGTACGGTGCCGGCTCCTCGGCCACGGTAGTCTCGATAATATCCCGTACCGGTTTACTGATGGTGCGGGGGATAATGTTATGCTGCCGGTTATATTCCAGTTGCACCTGGCGGCGACGATTGGTTTCATCAATGGCCCGGCGCATAGAGTCGGTAATAGTATCGGCGTACATGATGACCTGGCCGCTGGCGTTACGGGCGGCGCGGCCAATGGTCTGGATGAGGGAGCGTTCGGAACGCAGGAAGCCTTCCTTATCGGCGTCCAGGATGGCTACCAGGGAGACTTCCGGCAGGTCCAAGCCTTCCCGCAGCAAATTGATCCCCACCAGGACATCAAAAACCCCCAGGCGCAGGTCGCGGATGATCTCCATTCGCTCCATGGCACCGATATCGGAGTGCATGTAGCGCACCTTGATGCCCAGTTCCCGCAGGTAATCGGTCAAATCCTCGGCCATGCGCTTGGTCAGGGTCGTCACCAGGACGCGCTCTTTCCGGTCCACTCGTTTGTTGATCTCGCCTACCAGGTCGTCGATCTGGCCCCGCACCGGCCGCACCAGGACCTCGGGATCCACCAGGCCGGTAGGCCGGATTATCTGCTCCACCACCTGCTGGGAGTGCTCCAGTTCGTAGGGCCCTGGCGTGGCGGAGACATAGATAACCTGGCTGATATGGCGGCTGAACTCTTCAAAGGTCAGGGGCCGGTTGTCCAGGGCCGAGGGCAAACGGAAGCCATATTCCACCAGGGTGGTTTTCCGGGAGCGGTCGCCCTCGTACATCCCACCGATCTGAGGTACGGTGATGTGGGACTCGTCGATAAACAACAGGAAGTCAGCGGGAAAGTAATCCAGGAGGGTATAGGGCGGCTCCCCCGGCGCCCGGCCCGTCAGGTGGCGGGAGTAGTTCTCGATGCCCTTGCAGAAGCCCACCTCCCGCATCATTTCCAGGTCAAAGTTGGTCCGCTGCTCCAGGCGCTGGGCCTCCAGGAGCTTACCCTGCTGCCGCAGCTCCCGCAGGCGTTCCTCCAGTTCCGCCTCGATGCTCCTTAATGCCCGCTCCATCTTGTCCTCGGCCACCACATAATGGCTGGCCGGGAAAATAGCCGCGTGGCGGCGCCGGGCTAGGATTTCCCCGGTCAGGGTGTCGATCTCCAGCAAGCGCTCGATCTCGTCGCCAAACATCTCCACCCGGATAGCCTTCTCCGTAAAGGAGGCTGGGAAGATCTCGATGACGTCGCCGTGGACGCGGAAGGTTCCCCGTTTGAAGTCATAGTCGTTGCGGCTGTACTGGATGTCTACCAGTTTGCGTAAAATGGCGTCCCGGTCAAACTCCTGGCCCTCCCGCAGGGAGAGCATCAGGGTGCTGTAGTCCTCCGGGGAGCCCAGGCCGTAGATGCAGGAGACACTGGCCACGATGATGACGTCCCGCCGCTCGAAGAGGGACGCCGTGGCCGAGTGGCGCAGCTTATCGATCTCGTCATTGATGGAGCTGTCCTTCTCAATATAGGTATCCGTCTGGGGCATGTAGGCCTCGGGCTGGTAGTAGTCATAGTAGCTGACGAAGTATTCGACGGCGTTGTCGGGGAAAAACTCCTTGAACTCGCCGCAAAGCTGGGCCGCCAAGGTCTTGTTGGGGGCCAGGACCAGGGCCGGCCGCTGCACGGCCTGGATAACCTGGGCCATGGTATAGGTCTTGCCGGTACCGGTAGCTCCCAGGAGAGTCTGGTGGCGGTAGCCCTTCTTTAACCCCTCCACCAGGGCGGCGATAGCCTGGGGCTGGTCGCCGCTGGGCTGATAGTCGGATTTAAGGACAAAGGGCGGCATAAGCGCTCCCCCCTTCCGGGGCTATTATAACATAGCGGCCCGGGGTAGTATACCCCGGGCCTTACTTCATACCTGGTACCAGGAAGCAGCTATTCTCGACGCTGCCCGGGTCATTCCCGCTCCGCAGCCGTTCCGCCAGCAGGACCCCCGAAGCTTCTTATCTCGGGTTATCCCCGACCAGTTTCTTGTTCAATACCCAGAGTTCGCTGCGGCTGGTGCTGATCGCCAGGCAGCCGATATCTAATAGGCGCTTTACCTGTTCCTCCTTTTTAATCAGCCCGCCGGCAATAATGGGCTGCGCCAGGGTTTCTTATTCATTATAATCATCCCATTTTATTACTTTCTGGGTGCCTTTTATAATTACACAACCTTTTAAGCTGATAATAAAAAGCGCTCAGGGTATCGTACTTTCATACCCCTGAGCGCCTTTGCCCGCTAAGCCTCATCGCTTATTACTCTATATCTAAGTGTAGATCATTTACTCAATAAAGTCAAGGCTTTTTGTAACTGTAAATCCCGCTCCAGATCCGGGGCGCGGGCCAGGACTTGTTGTTCCAGCTGGGGATCCATAGGAACGGTGAAATCGGGGGTAATCCCTTTCTTATTTATATCATGCTTGCCCGGGGTAAGGTACTTATGGGTGGTGATCTTTACCGCCGCCTCGCCGGGCAGGGGGAAGATGGTCTGGACAATACCCTTACCGAAGGTTGTTTCACCAACCAAGGTGCCGCTGCCGGTGTCTTTAATAGCCCCGGAAACAATCTCCGCCGCACTGGCGCTGCCTTTGTTCACCAGGACCACCAGGGGCAGGGGCTGGGCATAGCCACGGGCCATCAGGGCTTCGGTGTTTTTCTGGTCGGCGATGTAGACCACCGGCCCTTTGGCGACAAAGTAGCTGGCCACATCCACGGCGGCCGGCAGGGAGCCACCCGGGTTATTACGCAGGTCGAGGACCAGTTTTTGCATCCCCTGCCGGCGTAAATCGTTTAGCTGGCGCCCCAGGTCGCCTGCTGTTTGCTCGTTGAACATGGTAATATTGATATAACCGATGCCGGCATGGCCGGGGAGCATCTTACCATCAACCGTCGGTACCTTGATAATCTCCCTGGTAAGGGATACTTTACGGGGATTAGTCTCGCCCGCAGGTAGGATGGTGAGCTCAATCGTAGTACCCGGTTGCCCCTGCATCAGGTTGGCGGCCGTCTCCAAGTCCATACCGGTGGTATCGCGGCCGTCAATGGCCACGATGTAATCGCGGCTTTTGATCCCCGCCCGCTGGGCCGGCGTGCCCTTAAAAGGAGAAACCACCATAATACTCTTGCCCTTTTCATCAATGGTGATTAGCAGGCCCACGCCGCCGTAGCTGCCGGTGACGCTTTCCTGGAGCTGGTGGTATGTCTTCGCATCCAAGTAGGTAGAGTAGGGGTCATCAAGGGCGCCCACCATGCCCCTGATGGCCCCTTCCATTAGCTTGTCCGTGCTGACAGGCTCCAGGGCCTGAAAGCGGATAAGGCTGTAGGTCTTAACCAGTTGTTCTACTTCCTGAAAATGGGTAGCCACCCCAACCCCCAGGGCCAGGGTGACCAGGACACAGAAAGCCAGTAACCCGTTTTTCACCTGTCGCCAAATCCCCGGCAAACCAACCACCGCCTGTTTATAACATTCCTTGAACCCATACTTTAATTTATGTACCTGGGTTATGGATTAGTAATAATTCATAGGGTTAGTTGGTTCGCCTTGAAGCATGACCATAAAGTGGAGGTGGGGACCTGTACTCCAGCCCGTCGAACCGACACGGCCGATTACCTGGCCTTTTTTCACCTCCTGGCCGTCCCGGACCAGGATGGCCGACAGGTGGGCGTACATGGTCGACATCCCGCCACCATGATCAATGACAATGTGGTTACCATAACCGCCCAGGTACCCGGTCGAGATGATCTGGCCGTCCAGAGGGGCAATGACCTCCGTCCCTGCGGGGGCCGGCAGGTCGACGCCATCGTGGAAGCGCCTGGTCTTCAGCAGGGGGTGGATCCGCCAGCCAAAGGGTGAAGAAATACTCGTATAGCCGGGCAGGGGCCAGAGCATACCGTTGGTGCCGTTGGGCCCTAGCTTGCGGTTGCTTTTGGACTGCTCGGCCCGGATCTTGGCGGCAATCTGGCGGGACATGGCCTCCATTTCATCCAGGGCTGCTGCCACCCGCTTCTTTTCCGCCTCTACCTGGGCCAGGAGCTGGCGCTGGGTCTCTCGGCGGGAGGCCAGTTGCACCCGCTCACCATCGGCCTGGCGCCGGAGCTGGGCGATTTTGTCCCGTTCCGCCTCCAGGTCGGCTTTCTGGGCGGCAATCCTTTCCCTTTCCGCTTTGATCTCCTGGATGAGCTTTACATCCCCCTGGGCGATCTTGGCCAGGAGTTCCGCCCGTACCAGGAAGTCTTCCAGGCTGGTGGACTGGAGCAGGACCTCCAGGTAATTTACCTGGCCCACCTGGTAGATATCCTTGAGACGGGTACGCAAAATATCCATACGCTTTTCCTGGGCTGCTTCCGCCTGCTGGAGCTGGGCGCTTACTTTCTGGACACGTTCCTGGGCCGCCGCCAGCTCCTGGTCCAGCCGGGCTATCTGGGCTTCTTTATCCTTGATCTCCTGCTCTATTTGCTGCAACTGCTGTAGGAGGGCTTCGCCTTCATCGTTCTTCTGCTGCAGGACTTTTTGTTTCTCCTCGATACTTTGCTGGACCTGCTCTTGCTGCTTTTTCAGGTCATCGAGGCTGGCGCCATAGGCCGGCAGGACACCCAGGATAAGGGCTGCCAGGAGGACAAGAACCGTTATTCTTCGCACGCCATCACCTCCCTTCTGCTTAAAGCTAGACCTTCAGGAAACGCCTGATGGATAGGAGGCTACCCCGGGCGCCCACCAGGGCGCCCCCGGCCACCAGGCCTAAAACGCTGGTCAATAATAGTATCCGGTCGTTAATGAGGGGGATAAAAACCAGAGCTGCCCCCATCCGGCTTAAAATAACGTT
>JASUSX010000053.1 GCA_030445875.1 Clostridia bacterium | reverse complement strand
ATATCCCGGTCATGATGCGCCCCGCAGGCCGGGCAATCCCATTCCCGGATGGAGAGGGGCATTTTTGCCACCACGTAGCCGCACTTTGAGCAGGTCTTGCTGCTGGGGTAAAAACGCTCGACCGTTGTGAGTTTGGAGCCGTACCAGACTGTCTTATAGGCGAGTTGTCGCCGGAATTCTCCCCAGCCTACATTGGCTATATGCCCGCGTCTACCGTATAACCTGGCACAGAAAGAGGTGAGAACCTCAATCATGTCCTGTACCAGGTCGTCTTTCCTTTCGGTTGGGTCTACTACAACTATCCGCCGGCCCTGGGCGGACAGGGCTGCCTCCACATATTCAAAGCCAAAGCGCATCAGGCGGTCACGATGCTCAAACCTGCCAGGGTTTCCAGGCGTTGCACCAGGAAATACATGAGAATGTACGCTGGTCCAAAGGGGCCATCGTCGCCGTCGTTGTTGGCCTGGGGGGAGTTATCGCCTCCCTGCTGGCCGTTTTAGCCCGCTTGCCTTAGTTTTTGTCAACTGCTATTTGTCGCCTGCGGTCTGAGCTTCCCGTCCGGAACCCGCTAGCCGTTGCGCCAGTTCGGCGGGTGTCGTTACCGGCGCCTGGCAGGCGAAGTTGCGGCACAGGTAAAGGGCGGTTTTACCGTTTACCGGTATGTGTCTAGCGGTATAGGGGATGAGTTTGCTTACTTCTTCCCCTTCCCGGCCGCCGGGACGCAGTACCAGAACGGCTGCGGGCAGGTAGGTCCTCCGCAACACCTGAAGTAGTGCGCGGGTATCTTCCCCTTCGCGTTCCCCGGCCAGGACCATTTCTATCACCGGCCCCAGGTAGAAATCCAGGGCGCAGAGGTAGAAGGTATAGCCCCGGGGGTAGGCTGCCGCCGTCCCGGCCAGGGAGCGCAGCTGGGTTGCGGCCTCTTCCTCCAGGCTGCTGTCCCCGGTAATACGGGCCAGGCGTAGGAGGTTCAGGGCCGTTACCGAATTGCCGGAGGGGAGGGCGCCGTCATAGACTTCCCGCGGCCGAACCGGCAGTTCCCCGGCGTCGCGGGGGGTGAAAAAGTAGCTGCCACCCTCGTCCCGGAAGAGTTCCTGCATCTGCCCCGTCAAAGCCAGGGCCTCCCGGAGGTAACCTGGCTCAAAGGTGGCCTGGTAGAGCTCGATAAGCCCCCAGGTCAAAAAAGCATAATCATCCAGGTAGGCCGGGTAGGCCGCCTCTCCCTTCCGGTAGCGGGCCAGCAGGCGTCCTTCGGCATCGCGCAGGTGGGTAAGGATAAACCGGGCCGCCCTGGCGGCCGCTTCTGTATAGGCGGGTTCGTCCAGGACCCAGGCGCCCCGGGCCAGGGCGGCGATCATCAGCCCGTTCCAGGCTGTAAGGATTTTATCGTCCCGGTGGGGGTGGACGCGCTTTTCCCGGGCGGCGAAGAGTTTAGCCCGGGCCGCCACCAAAGGTGCCGCCTTAGTTTTATCAAGAACGGCCAGGACGCTCTCCCCTTCGCCGCTCCCCTGGCCTTGTTCCCCATCATTCGGGCGGTGCTCACCCTGAAGGGAATTGGCGTTGCCTGCACCAGCAGCATTACAGTTGGCTCTCGCGTCCCATTGCCGGGGCTGCGCCCGAAGGTCAAGGGCAACAACATTACCCGCATTGCCACCGGCACCGTTATTGCCGGCATCATCGGCAAATAGCTCCTCACCCCGGCCAATCAAATTGGGAATGTTCCGCCCCGCGAAATTGCCCCCCTCAGTAATATCGAAGTAACGGCAAAAGAACTCCCCCTCCTCCCTTCCCAGCACTTCCCGGACCTGGTCTGGTGTCCAGAGGTAAAACTTACCTTCTTCACCCTCGGATTCGGCGTCCTGGGCGGTATAAAAACCTCCCTCCGGGTCGGACATATCCCGCAATACAAAGGTAAATATCTCCCGGGCGACGCGGCCGTAGGCAGCCTTACCCGTGGCCTGCCGGGCTTCCAGGTAGGCCAGGGCCAGCAGGGCGTTGTCGTATAGCATTTTTTCAAAATGGGGTACCAGCCAGCGCTGGTCGGTAGAATAGCGGGCGAAACCAAAACCGATATGGTCGTAGATGCCACCGCAGTACATAGCCTGCAGGGTTTTTTCCACCATAGCCAGGGCTGATTTTGCACCGTACCTCTTCCAGTAGCGCAGTAAAAAGTAGAGCTGATGGGGGATAGGAAACTTGGGCGCCGCCCCAAAGCCGCTATAGATGGCGTCGAAACTAGACTGCAGTTGCTCAAAGCCCTGCGCCAAAAGAGATGGTTCCGGTTTCCCCGGCTGTGCCGGGGCCAGCTGGGAGGAGACAGCCTGAATGAGTTCTGACGCCGATTCCTCCAGGCTTTCCCGGTCCGTCCGCCATTTTTCCTGGATTAGCTTTAAAACCTCTACCAGGCCGGGGAGGCCGTGGCGGCTGTGTTTGGGGAAATAGGTGCCGGCATAAAAGGGTTTTTTCTTCGGGGTAAGGAAAACCGTCAGGGGCCAACCGCCGCTACCAGTTAAAGCCTGGCAGACGGCCATATAGACTTGGTCGATGTCTGGCCGCTCTTCCCGGTCGACCTTGATGGCGATAAAACCCTCGTTAAGGAGGGCGGCTACTTCTTTATCGTCAAAGGATTCCCGCGCCATAACATGGCACCAGTGACAGGTGGAATAGCCGATGGATAGAAACACCGGCTTATCCTCCCGTCTGGCCCGGGTAAAGGCCTCATCCCCCCAGGGGTACCAGTCGACGGGGTTGTAGGCATGCTGCAGCAGGTAGGGACTTTTTTCGTGGATCAAACGGTTGGGCCGGCGCTGTGCGGTCATAGGACCCCCTTCCTTTCTTCAGGGTTATTTTTCCCGTCGAATAAAGTACCATGAGTATCGGTGGCATGAAAAAATACGAGAAAGGACCCCCTGGTTGTTGCAGTAACGGAAGAAAGCAAAAAGCCGGGTTTTAACCCGGCTTTTCGCTACCCTTCCAGGGGAGGCGCGGCCCTTTACCTCGGAGCGCGCCCATCCAGGCACCTAATAATTAATCTTCATGGCTTCCCGTACCTGGCGCATGGTCTCTTTCGCCACCGCCCGGGCACGTTCTGTCCCGGCCATCAGGATCTCATCCACCAGTTTGGGGTTGGCTTCATACCGGGCCCTTCTTTCCCGCATGGGTTCCAGGAGCTCATTCAGGTGGGCTGTTAGCCGCTTTTTACAGGCCACGCAGCCGATAGCGCCCTTCTTACAGGATTCCTCAATATCCGGGGTTACCGGCTTATTAAAGGCGGTATGATAGGCGAAAACGGTACAAATGTCGGGGTGACCGGGGTCGGTGGCGCGGATGCGGGCCGGGTCGGTGACCGCGTTTTTAACTCGGCGTTCCACCTCTTCCGGCGGGTCGGAAAGGTGGATAGCGTTATCCAGGGATTTGCTCATCTTGGCCGCCCCGTCCAAACCGACCAGGCGGGGCACCTCCCCCACCAGGGCTTCGGGTTCTACCAGGACCGGGGCATAAAGGCTGTTGAAGCGCCGGACGATCTTCCGTGCCAGTTCGATATGGGGTAGCTGGTCCTCGCCCACCGGCACCAGGTTGGCCTTACAAAAGGTAATATCCGCCGTCTGGCTGACGGGATACCCCAGGAAGCCGTAGGTCATGTCGGTATAGCCCCGCTGGGCGGCCTCTGACTTGATGGTGGGGTTATGGCGCAGGGTATTGACGGTAACAATCATGGAGTAAAAGACAGTCAGCTCAGCGATCTCCGGTATCAGGGACTGGATAAAGATGGTGCTTTTTTCCGGGTCAATTCCCGCCGCCAGGTAGTCCAGGGCGACCTCCCGGACATCGCTAGCAAGTTTTTCGGGCTCTTCGAAATTGGTAGTCAGGGCCTGGACATCGGCGATAATCAAAAAGGTATCGTACTCATCTTGCAGCCGGACCCGGTTGATAAGGCTGCCAACGTAATGTCCCAGGTGGAGTTTGCCGGTCGGCCGGTCGCCGGTTAGAATCCGGCCCTTTTTCTTGGTTGTAGCTTCCATTTTTCTTTCCTTTCCAATAAACTTTATGTTTTATGATTTCCTTAGGGCATTATACCATGAAGAGGGCGACATCAAAAGTGGGCCAAATATCGCCGAGGGGGCAGAGGCGTTCACACCCGATAGGGCCTGCCTGTTAGCCAGCCTTGGAAATTGACTTCCCCGGCATAATGGTTTACCATATAAAAGAACGACAGGTACTTTAAGGGGAGGCCGTTTAAGGTGAAGGAGCAACTGCACCAGGATATGAAGGAAGCCCTGAAAAGCCACGATAAGATTCGCCTGCAGACTATCCGGATGGCTTTAGCGGCTATAAAAAATGCTGAGATTGAGAAGATGCACCCCCTTACGGAAGAGGAAATAATGGGGGTGATCCAGCGGGAAATAAAGATGCGAAAGGACGCCCGGGAACAGTTCAGTCGCGGCGGCAGGGAAGACCTGGTCCAGCAGGCGGAAAAAGAGATCCAGGTCCTGGAAAGCTACCTGCCGCAGCAGCTTGGTGATAGCGAACTAGAGGCCGTCATCAAGCAGACCATTAATGAAGTTGGAGCACGCTCAGGCAAAGAAATGGGTAAAGTAATGGCTGCCCTGATGCCCAAAATACGCGGCCGGGCTGACGGGAAAAAGGCCAGTGCAATGGTCAAGGAATTGCTGGCCGGGGCTTAAAATGTACTGGTGAGCGTAGACCTCAAACAGGGCATGGCAAAAGGCTTCTCCCTGTAGCCGGACAGAGCAGGGAGGAGCCTTTTTGCAGCTGGCCCGTTTCATGGCTCTGTTTTGCTAGCCTGCCGGTAAACAGTCCCGTGGGCCAGGGCAATGGCCTGGCCTGTACTGCTCTGAATAGTGACGCGGTAAACGCCCGTCCGTCGGGTGAGGTGCTCTTCCCGGGCTTCGGCTATCAGCTGGGTGCCCACTCGCGCCGGGGCGAGGTAATTGATCGTAACCGCCAGGGCCACAGCCGGGTTCCCGTGGGAGTTGCTGGCCAACCCCAGGGCTGTATCGGCCAGGGTAAAGATGGCCCCCCCATGGCCGATGCCGTGCAAGTTGATCATGTTTTCCTTCAGGGTAACAGCCACCCGGGCAAAACCGGGGGCCAGCTCCAGGAGTTCAATCCCCAGGAAATTGGGGAAAATATCAGCGGCATACCTTTCTCGCGTTGCTTGGATGGAATCCAAAGGATCGCCCTCCCCCGCAGGTCTCTTTCTGTATCCAGTGAGCTACCGCCCTTTCGGGGTAGCCCCTTTAACTCATTCCTGACGACGGGCAATAATATGATAGGTCCTGCCGTCGCTATCGCCGCGGCTCTGGTAATCCAGGCCGTGGTCATCAAGTAGCTCTAACAACAGGTCGGCTTGATGGGCATCGGCCGCCTCCATAGTTATGGTCAGATGATCCCCCCGGTCAAGGCGCGGTAAAGCGTCGCGCACCCGGGCCAGGTCACTGCTGGTGACGGCCGTACCCATCCGTAAAGAAATATCAGGCATAAGGGGCCTTCCCACCTCTCATTTGTACCTATGCGCCGGTAGCGGTCCGCCGCCATGGGTGGTGCCAGGCCGACGGCCGCTGCGAACGGCTCTCCCGGATATACCGGCCTCAGTGCTAGTTTCTCCGGGAAAGGGCCGTTTTAACGCTTATTCCGTTCTGGAACCGGCAAGAAGGGGCGGCCTGCTTGATTACCACCGGACCAGCATTACTTTGACAGTACAGTTAAGAGGCGTACCAGGCGTTCGGCGGCATCGGTAAGCAGGGGGGCGGCGTTGGCCAGGCAGTAGGCCAGGGGTACCGGCCGGGGTACTATACTCATAAAGCCTTTAATGCCGTGGTCGTAGACGGCCCCGGCTCCTTCGCCTATGGAGCCCACCAGGGCCACTACCGGGATGCCGTATTTACCCGCTACCCGGGCAACTCCGGCCGGTACTTTGCCGTAGGCCGTCTGGCAGTTGATTTCCCCCTCGCCGGTGATAACCAGGTCCGCGCCCTGGGCCAGGATGCCGTCCAGGTCCACGGCCTCCATGACCAGCTCGATGCCACGGCGTAAGCTCGCGCCCAGAAAAGCCACCAGGCCGGCACCCAGGCCACCAGCCGCGCCAGCACCGGGGAGTTCCCGGATGTCTTTTCCCAGGTCGCGTTCAATGATACCAGCCAACCGTGCCAGGGCGGCATCCAGGCGGGGGACCATCTCCGGCGTGGCGCCCTTCTGAGGACCATAGATAGCTGAGGCTCCCCGGGGTCCGCACAGGGGGTTATCCACGTCGCAGGCCACCAGGATCTCCATCCCCTGTAACCGCGGGTCCAGGCCCTGGCTATCAATGCGTTCCAGCCTTTCCAAGCCGGCGGCGCCGGGGCCAATATCCTGCCCCTGGTTATCCAGGAGCTTTACCCCCAGGGCCTGCGCCATACCGGTACCGCCGTCATTAGTGGCGCTGCCGCCGATGCCCACGATCAGCCGCCGGCAGCCGGCGTCCAGGGCCCGGCGGATGAGCTCGCCGGTACCACGGGTGGTAGTATAAAGGGGGTTGCGTTTTTCCCGTGGCACCAGGGGCAGGCCGGAGGCCTGGGCCATCTCTACCACTGCCGTGACACCATCCCCCAGGATCCCCCAGGCGGCCTGGACCGGCGTACCCAGGGGGGCAGTGACGGTGGCGGTTATTTCCTTGCCGCCGGTAGCAGCTACCAGGGTGGCTACCAGGCCTTCCCCGCCGTCGGACATGGGCACGGTGATGGCTTCTATGATCGGGAAAACCCGTTTAACCCCGGCAGCTATAGCTGTAGCTGCTGCAGGTGCTGGCAGGCTTTCCTTAAAAGAATCAGGAGCAATGACCACCCGTTTCAATCCATCTTCTACCTCCCATCCCAGGCTTCTTAAAATATTCGCCAGGAAACTTAAAATACCTATCACTTTAAGCCTTGACACTTAAAAAAGCCCTCTTTATAATGAAAAGGGTAAAGGAATTTTTTGCACTATCCTTCGTTAGGTGAGGCTTCTGCATAGACAGACGCCACTGCCCGGAAACGTCGAGAGACGCCAATGGGTTAACAGGTATTACCGGCTTAAGGTTTTACCTAATGTGGCTGAGAAGAATCTCTAGCTATGCATGTGCCAAAGCTCAACGAGTGGGGGGTTATAGGGTTTAGGCATGGACTCTTAGTCTTCCCACCGGGGAAGACTTTTTAATTTAACTTTTAACAATGGGCAAAAAGAAAGGGGGGTGAGCATCATGTACAAGGTATTCCTGTCCCAGAACGAGAGGCTGGATGAAGTGGCCACCCTGGGCCTCAAAGGTAGCTGGACTTATCTGGTCAACCCTTCGCGAGAAGAGCGGGAAAAGGTCAGCCAGGCAGCTGGTATCCCCCTTGATTTCCTGGAGTATCCCCTGGACGAAGAAGAGAGTTCCCGCATTGAGTTCAGCGACGAGGGGATTCTGGTAATCATCAAGATACCGGTAATCCGGGGTGAAGCCTATGACACCATCCCCCTGGGTATCATTATTACTGATGACCTGTTATTGACCGTTTGCCTGGAGGATGGTATGCTGCTCCAGGAACTGGCCCGGATAAAGGGCTTCTATACCTTTAAGAGAACCAGGTTTCTCCTGCATATTCTCTACGTTACGTCCATGCTCTACCTGCGGTACCTGCGCCTGATCGATCGGCGCAGCGAGGCCATCAGATGTGAACTCCAGCGATCCACCAGGAACGTAGAGCTAATCCGCCTTTTAGATCTGGGCAAGAGCCTGGTTTACTTTACCACCTCCCTCAAGGCCAACCAAATTGTCATGGAGAAACTGCTCCGCTCCCATCTGTTGCTAGATCCCGGGCTGGAGGTCCAGACCCGCTTTATAAAAATGTACGAAGAGGACCGGGAACTCCTGGAGGATGTCATCACGGAAAACAAACAGGCCATCGAAATGGGTGATATTTACACCACCATCCTCAACAGCACCATGGATGCCTTTGCCTCGGTCATTTCCAATAACTTGAATATCGTCATGAAATTCCTGACGGCCATTACCATTATCCTGATGATCCCGACCATGGTGACCAGTTTTTACGGCATGAACGTACCCCTGCCCGGCCAGCAATCACCTCTGGCCTACCTGGGCGTCCTGGGCGCCTCCGGGCTCTTTGCTTTCTTGAGCATGTTGTTCCTGCGGAAAAAGAATATGTTTTAACCTACCGGTAAAAAGAAAAGCCTCCAGCCTGACGCTAGAGGCTTTTTCCTGGGGCCACAAAAAACGTGTATTACCTTTCTTCCATGGGTAGGTACGTTCTTTTCCCGATTATATTCTTGTAGGCCGGCCTGACAATCCTGCCCCCGCTGACGAGTTCTTCCAGCAGGTGGGCGCACCAGCCGGAGATCCGGGCGATGGCAAAGATGGGCGTATAGAGTTCCGTAGGGATGTTTAGCATCTTGTAGACAAAACCGGAATAGAAGTCTACGTTAGGAGCGATAATCTTACTGCTATTCTTGTTGGCCGCAAACAGCTCCGGCGATACCTTTTCGATGGTCTGGTAAAGGGCGAATTCATCTTCCAACCCCTTCTCTTTGGCCAATTCTTCCGCCTTCTGTTTCAGCAATACGGCCCGGGGATCGGAAAGGGTATAAACGGCATGGCCTAGGCCATAGATCAGGCCTTTGCGGTCGTAGGCTTCCTTGTTCAGGATTTTAGCGAGGTAGTATTTTACCTCTTCCTCATCAGCCCAGTCCCGCACATTGCTCTTTATATCATCCATCATTTCCATGACCTTAATATTGGCGCCGCCATGTTTGGGGCCCTTTAAGGAGCCGACAGCCGCGGCAATAACGGAATAGGTATCGGTACCTGTGGATGCTATTACATGGACGCTAAAGGTGGAGTTATTCCCCCCACCATGTTCAGCATGGAGGACCAGGGACAGGTCCAGCAATTCAGCTTCCAGCGGGGTGTACTGGTTATCGGGCCGGATCATATGCAATAAGTTCTCTGCTGTGTTCAAGTCCGTACGCGGCATGTGGATATACAGGCTCTGGTTTTCATAATAATGGGCTTTGGCCTCGTAGCCGTAGGCCACCATGACCGGGAAACGGGCAATTAACTCAATGCTTTGCCGCACGACGTTTTTGATGCTTAAATCATCGGGATTGGGATCGTAGGTATAGGACGCCAAGACGCTCCGGGCCAGCTTATTCATAATGTCGTTACTGGGGGCCTTTAAGATCATATCCTCGACAAATCCATCCGGTAGGCACCTGTTTTCCCCCAGGAGCTTGTTAAATTCCTCCAGGGATTGCCGGTCGGGTAACTCGCCAAAGAGCAAGAGGTACGAGATTTCCTCGAACCCGAAGCGCCCTTCTTTCTGAAATCCCTTGACGATTTCCCAGATGTCGATACCCCGGTACAATAACCGGCCCTGATCGGGAATCCTTTCCCCTTCATCAAGGATATAGCCGTGGACTTCACCGATTTCTGTTAAGCCCACCAGGACACCTGTACCGTCGCTATTACGCAGACCACGTTTGACATTGTACTTTTCATATAAATCCTGTGGGATAGAATTGTTCTTTTCAGCCAGTGCTGCCAGCCGGTCAAGGTAGTTCGTTTCTCCCATATGCTTCACACCCTTTCTGTAAAAAGAACAAGTAGTGGATTGTATATCCTACTTATATTCTCCATAAAAAGCAGTTTTCCTCTTTTACCGGCCTTAAGCCGGCTTAAAAGTTAAACTATGTACCACTTTATACCTTGACACTTAAAAAGGGGCTAATTATAATGGTAAGGAAAGACGTTACACTTTTCTCAAACCTTCGTTAGGTGAGGCTTCTGCATAGACAGACGCCACTGCCCGGAAACGTCGAAAGACGCCAATGGGTCAACAGGTATTACCGGCTTAAGGTTT
>JASUSX010000052.1 GCA_030445875.1 Clostridia bacterium | reverse complement strand
GCTTCATGTTACTGGTTTCCGCCCTGACGGGGTTTTGTCCTGCCGAGATTATCCTGCAAAAACTGGGTCCTACCAGAGCCCGGCATAAGGGCTTTTCTTCAGCAAGGTAATTTTACACATGATACTTTGTTTGGATAGCGTGCTTCCAGCAAGAATGAACCCCGGCATGGCCGGGGCTTTTTATTTACAGGGTGGCCCACGGGCGGATGCGGTAAAGTAAAACCTCACCGACAGATAAGAGTAACACAGGTGTAATCAGCGGGATAACCTGATAGCAGAAAGTTGCTGGCTGGCAAGAGGTTGCGCCGCCAGCAAAAATGTGGGTTGCAGGCAAAGGCGGGTAATCCGGGCGGAGAAACGGGGAACAGTTACCCGGCAAGGAAGGGGAGGTGTTAAAAACGGGTGATGATCAACCGTACGGTCTTAACCCCAGAGTGGCAGCTGCCAGACAGGGAGGGCGAAATGTCAATGGAGGTAATTACTAGCCTCGCTAACTTCCGGCCGGGTAGCGTTGCCGAAGTAGTTTCTTTACAGGCAAGGGACCTGGCCCGGCGCCGACTCCTGGAACTGGGGCTGGTATCGGGCACCAGGGTGGTGGTCGTGCGCCACAGCCCCAGCGGCGACTCGACTGCATACTTTATCCGCTGAGCGACTATTGCCCTGCGGCGGGAAGATGGGCGGCAGGTCCTGGTACGGCCGCTGTCGGCGGGATAATAAAACTTTTGTTTCTGCGGTTCTCACCGAGTTAGCTTTGATTTAGACTTAGATCGTTTTTTAAAAATTAAGTAGTGCTAAGCGGGAGCGGTGCCCATTGGCGGAGGTAGCGATTAAAAATAAAACCTGCCAGGCAGGATTCTGGTGCGATATGTAGAATACCTTAACCGAACGAAAATAAAATAACGCAGGCATCAAGGGAAGCCGGTTAAAGCCGGCGCGGTCGCGCCACTGTAAGGGGGAGCGACCCCACAGCGGGCCACTGGGTTTTAAGCCCGGGAAGGCGTGGGGGAGCGGTGAACCCGAGCCAGGATACCGGGTGCTTGCTACTGAGCTGATGCTCCCTACGCAGGATGGGGAACGGGCACGCCCCCTGTTCATATTGGAGCAGGGTTTTATTTTTATAAGGATAGGCGTCTGGCCCCGAGGGGCCAGGCTTAAATGCTGCCAGCCGGTCCGGCAAGGGGCTTCCAAAGGGCAAAGTAACTGGGAGCCTGCGATGCACCGGGACCAGTTCCTGGACGGCCTATTCTAACCCACCCGGGGAGTATTGCTGGGAGGTGTTAGGATGTGGCCGTTTTTTGATGGTGGTTAACAAAAGTGGACGAACATAAGGACAACTATAAGGTGCACTTCGTCCATAAGGCGTATTCCGCCAGATGCAGAAGAACACGACAAATTACGAAAGGTTGGGATGGAATAATGTTCCGGAATAACTTCTCTAAGCGTTTCCTTTCCCTGGCCTTAACCCTTGGCTTGCTTTTAAGCTTGGCGGCCTCTTTCACCGCCCCTGGTACGGCAAGGGCGACGGCGGGAACTTATAGCGACCTCGCTGCCAGCGCGGTTCAATTTAACAAGCAGGCCTACACCACTGGTACACCCCTGGACGCTTATGACGCCTATGTCCTTACCCTGGCGGGAGAAGATCCTTCATCCTCGTCCTGGGTTTATAATGGTAAGTCTTTAAAGCAAACGGTACTTGATGCCGTTTATGATACCTTAAATAATCCTTCCTCAAAAGCAGCTAAAGCTGTTGCTAACGAACTCCTGGCGATTAAAGGGTGGGGTTATAATGACCAGGCGGTCCAATTAGCCGGCATACTGGCTAACAAACAGGGACCCCAGGGTTTTGACAATAATGTCTATAGCGATATGCCGGCCTTCGTTGCCTTGGGCTTGGCCGGTGAGTTCAGCGTGGTCAATTTTGCTTACGCCCGTGAGTATCTTCTGGGCAACCAGTGCACTGCGAGCGGCGCTAATTTAGGCGCCTGGGGCAGTACCTATGGTAATACTTTTTACCCGGACTTTATGACGACCTGCCAGGCTATCCGAGCTTTGACCTATTTACCTGGGGCCGCTAGCGACCAGCAGATCCAGGCGGCCATTAATAACGGCCTGCAATACCTGAAACAATGGCTGCAGGATGACGGCAGTGTCTATAGAAATACCCAACCCTGGCCGGACGATCCCGTGGTGGATACGGCAGAAGTTATTATCACCTTAAAAAGGTTGAACCTGGACCCTGCTACCTGGAAAAGTACGGGGGGTTTAACCCCCCTGGATTACATGAAAGATAAAGCCCGCAATAACGATGGCAGTTTTGGCACTACGAAAAATGTCATGGATGCCACGGAAGCCCTTTACACATATTTGGTCCTGGATGGCCAGACCGGTACATCGGCCTTACCGGGGCTCAAGATAACACCGGCTACGGCCAGCATTACTCTTAATGGCCAGCAGCAGTATCGAGCTATTTTATGCTATATGAATGGCACCAGCAGCGACGTGACCAACGAGGCCGCCTGGTCCGTGGGTGATACCGGCATTGCCAGTGTTTCTGACAGCGTCTATGGCCTGGTCACCGCCCTGAAGGCCGGGCAGACGGTGGTTACAGCCACTTACGGCGGCCTGACGGCGACGGCCAGTCTCAAAGTTGCCGCACCTGCACCATCGGCGTCAGAGCGCAACTACTGCACCGTCAATATTGCCGTGGTAGGCATGAATGATGAGCGGCTTTACAGCCCTGGCTCAGTTACAGTGAGTAAAGACGGCAGGTGGGGCCTGACGGCCCTGGGGGCCCTGGACGCCACCGGCCTCAGTTATGTTGACGACAACGGTTTTGTTAAAAGCATCGCCGGCCAGGCCAACAGCGGCATGAACGGCTGGATGTACAAGGTTAACGGCAGCGTGCCCATGGTGGGTGCTGCCCAAAAAACGATCCAGGACGGCGACGAGATTATCTGGTGGTACAGTACGGACTGGAGTTCCCCAGGCCCGTCCTGGGAGAGCCTGGTTAAAGGTAGTACGTCCGTTACGCCGGTAGAAGCTACACCGGCCAGCCTCCAGGAGCAGAATAAAAAACTGCCCGGTACTTTGCAGGCTTCTGACGCCGCCCTGGAGGCGGTGGAAAAAATCGCTCAGTTGCTGGAGCTGAAAGAGAGTGCAGCTCAAGTCGGGCCTTTAAGCGAAGTTATAAAGGCCGTGGTCGTTGTAGGCAGCGACAAAGCTATGAGCCGGTTTGAAATAGCTACTCTGAAAAAGGAACTGGTCCAAAACCAAATCGACCTGGCCCAGAAGGTTACGGCCGCAGCAGGTGCAACTATAACTGATAACAAAGAAGAAGTGGCCCTGGCTATACCGGGTGGGGCCCTGACGCAGGACGTAGAGATAACCGTTAAGAAGGTTGACTTTGCGGGAGCTGCTGGCAATAGCGGCGGTAGTAACGCCCCGGCCCCGCCGCCGGCAGGTTACCGGCCCATTTCGGCAGCGTACAACTTTGGCCCCGACGGCACCACCTTTGCCGTCCCGGTGACCATAACTCTGAAGGTCGCCCTGCCGCCCCTGACCAAACCGGAGAACCTGGCCCTGGCCTGGTACGATAAAACTAAGGGTCAGTGGGTGGCTATCCCGGCCGTGTTCGACGTGTCGAAAGGCTTAATCCTGGCCCGGGTAAACCACTTCTCCGACTACGCCGTATTTGTGCGACAGGAGAAGAAATCCTTTGCAGACGTAACTGCCGCTTCCTGCGGCTGGGCCCAGGATACCATTGAAACCCTGGCCGGCGCCGGCGTCGTGGCCGGGGTGGACGGCAACCACTTCGAGCCGGGCCGAGCGGTGACCCGGGCGGAGTTTGCCAGCCTCCTGGTCAAAGCCCTGGGCCTGGAGGCGCAGGCCGGGGCGAAGAACCCCTTTAAGGACGTAAAAGGTGACGCCTGGTACGCCGGGGCGGTAACTGCCGCCGCCGGCAACGGCCTGGTCAAAGGGTACGAGGACGGCACCTTCCGCCCGGACAGGACCATTACCCGCGAAGAAGTGGCGGCGATGCTGGTCCGGGCCATGAACCTACCGGCAACTAAGGAAAAGCTAGCCTTTAAGGATAGCGACAGTGTTTCCGCCTGGGCCAGGAACAGCGTGGCCGTGGCTACCGCCCATGGGTTAGTTAAGGGCTTCGAAGACGGCACCTTCCGGCCGGGGGCTGCCGCCAGCCGGGCCGAATGCGCGATGATGGTCTACAGGATGTTGGTAGCTGAATAAACGTTAGAGGAATGATTAAAACAGCGGGGAGCACCGGCTTGTCTACGGTGCTCCCCACCAGTGCTGTAATTCTCAGGCGGGCAACAAGAAGGTTGTAGGAGGTACGGACCGGCCGCTTATGCAGCCAGCTTTGCCTTTGATACCTGCCGCGCCGTGGGTAACGGCCTATCTTTCTGGCTGTTAGGCCATGGTGTTTTAAAAATCCTGCAGCGTTTTCACCGGAAGCTCTATGTCTTAAAAACCTGACCTTACGGGCATAGCGAGGGATGTTAAATGCCGAAGAGAATAGTGTACCTGGTGGCGGCCCTGGTAATTATGGCGGCTTTATTCGGTCCGGCAGTTTGGCGGCAAAAAACTGCCGCCACCAACCCCGGCGCCACCGATACGGCCCTTACCCAAAGCCAGGTTGCTGCGCCGGCGGGAAGCCTTGCGGGCGGCAACAACGTTCCAGAAAATACCGGCGGCCAAGCCCCGGGAACACCGACGCCGGCGGCCAACGAAAAGCCCCTTGGCGATAACGGTGCAACTGCCGGGGGCAAAACCGCCGCTTCTGCCGGTTCGCCGGGGCTTACTCCTGCGCCCTCCCAAGGCGACGGCCAGGTTGCTGCCGGCGCTGCTCCACCGGATCAGTCAAGTAGCGTTAGCCAGGCCGGGAATAAAAATAATGTCCCGGTACCACCGCCCCCTGAAGGCTGCCGGGTGGGTATAGCTGTCGTCGGCTTAAAGGGACAGATCCTTTTCGGCCCCGCTGCGGTAACCGTTAATAAAAACAATAAATGGGGCCTGACCGCCCTGGGCGCCCTGGATGCCACCGGCCTGAAATACAGCATGAGCCCCGTGTACGGTAATTTTGTCCAGAGCATCGCCGGCCAGGCCAATAAAGGTATGTGCGGCTGGATGTACAAGGTCAACAATGAGACCCCCATGGTGGCAGCCGGCGAGAAAAAGATTAGCCCCGGGGATAAGATCATCTGGTGGTACAGCGAAAGCATGAATAATCCCGGGCCTACCTGGGAGGGTCTAAAGGCGGCCGCACCTTAATTTAGCCAGTAGGAGGGGAAAGTATGCTGAAGCAGCATAGGGTTTTCAATTTGGTATTGATGCTTTTAATTATATTTCTATTTAGCGCTGGTGGTCTCACACCCGCCTGGGCCCATGCTGGTAGGGACAGGGTCAGGCAACCATTAAACAATGCTGCCGATTACTTATTAAATAAGGAAAAGGCCGCCGGTATTTTGTCTCCCTGGAGCTATATAGCCCTGGCCGTAGCCGGAAGGGATTTAAAGGGCACCCGGGCCAATGAGGCTTGTGCAAAGATGCTGGCTGCGGCCGACCAGTCCGGGGAAATGAATGATTATGCCACCCTGATCCTGGCCGTTCTGGCTGCCGGGGGGAACCCCTATGATTTCCAGGGCCGGAACCTGGTAAAAAAGATCCAGGAGGCCCAACTCGCCAGTGGCAAGTTTGCTGATAATATCCTGCAGGGTGGTGAAGATTTACTTAATGCCCACATCTGGGCCATTTTAGCCTTGTACGCCGCCGGCGCTGACATTCCCGACAAGAGCAGGGCGTTAAACTGGCTTATAGCCAGGCAGCACGCCGACGGCTCCTTTTACTGGGATGCTACCAATAAAGATACGCCCGATGTGGATTCTACCGGCATGGCCTTGATGGCCCTGGGCGCTTTAGGCGAGCCGAATGACAGCCCGGTTGTCCAGAAGGCAGTGGCGTACCTGGCAAAGGTCCAGAAAGAAAATGGTAGTTTTGCCTCCTGGGGGGCGGAAAACCCGGAAAGCTGCCATATGGTTATTGAAGGTCTAACTGCAGTTGGCCTTGACCCCCTGCAGGAGAGTTTTAATAAAGCAAGGGGCGATATTTTAACCGCCCTGCTTCGCTTCCAGTTACCTGACGGTTCCTTTGCCCATATCGCCGGGACGGGCAGCAATGAAATGGCCACCTACCAGTCCCTGATGGCTTTAACGACTGTCTTTTATAACCAGACTTTTTTTGAACGGTTAAAGGAAAAAAGTAAACCATTCCTGACTTCCCCCGAACCCATGGCAGCTAAAAGAGAAGCCTGTTTCATAGTCGGCGACAGAAGTTATACAGTTGTTAGCAGTGGCAAGCAGCAGGTAAAAGAGATGGACGCGGCACCCTTTATAGAAAATGACCGCACCTATGTGCCCGTGCGTTACCTGGCCTATGCCCTGGGCATGACAGATAACGGCATTAGTTGGGACGAGAAAACAGCGACGGTTAAATTAACCATGGGTGGCGTCACGGTTACCCTGATTATTGGGGATACCAACGGCTATATCAACGGCCGGGCCAGGTCGATAGGGGTAGCTCCCCTGCTGAGGAATGGCCGTACCTACCTCCCGGCCCGGTTTGTGGCGGAAGCCTTTGGCTTCCAGGTGAACTGGGAGGCAACCTCCCAAACAGTCAATGTGATCAATTGAGTTCTCCCACATCCCGCATCTCATTGGAGGACTACGCTCGTGATGTTTGAGCAATTTTTCTACCAGGAGAAAGGCCTTTTTTTGCAGAGCCTGCACCCGGCGGCAGCCCTAACTTATCTGGGCGTTCTCCTGGTGCTGGCCCTCATCTTCACCAACCCCCTGTACCTCCTGGGATTACTGCTGGTCGTTGTCCTGGCCATCATCGCCGCCCAGGGGATGGCGACGTGGGAAGTCTATTTCCGCCTCAGCTTAGGAATGATGGTGCTGGTGATCATCATTAACCCCTTAGTGGTCCATGCCGGAGAGACCATTATCTGGTGGGGGCCGCGCCTGCCGGTTTTCGGCCCCTTGACTGTCTCCCTGGAAGCCATCTGTTACGGCGCGGCCATGAGTGTGCGGCTGTTAACCATCATCAGCGTTTTTTGCCTTTATAATCTCATCATCCACCCGGACAAGGCTTTAAGCCTCCTGGCGCGGTTGGCCTCCCGGTCGGCCCTGGTCCTGTCCCTGGCTACCAGGATGTTCCCGGCCATGATGCGGCAACTGGAGAACATCCGGGAAGTTCAGGTGATGCGGGGCGTCGATTTTAACGCCGGGACCTTAAAAGAAAGGCTGCCTAAATATGCCAGCCTGATTAACATTCTCCTCCTGTCTTCCCTGGAAGACTCCCTGGAAATAGCCGAAGCCATGCAGGCGCGGGCCTTCGGCAGCGGCCGGCGCACCTGTTACCGGCGCGATACCTGGCGGCCGCGGGACAGCCTCTGCCTGGGAGGGAGCATCCTGGCTCTGGTAGTGGCGTTTTATGGTCAGCTTACCGGAGCAAGCACCTTTATTTATTATCCACAGTTGAGTTATTTGCTTAATAGCCGGATGACCATTATTCTATTAATCATTATGCTTCTGGCTTTGTCCGTACCAGTGTTCATGAGCTGGGGGTGGCGGCGGTGTCTTTATTTCAAAGCGAGAATCTGATCTACTACTACCCGGATAGGGAAAGGCCGGCCTTAAAGGATATCAATTTGCGCATCGAGGAAGGGGAGTTTTTGCTGGTAATCGGCGGGTCGGGCTCGGGCAAATCCACCCTGGCCCGGGTGCTGGCCGGCCTGATACCGGACTTTTACGGCGGTCGCTTTGGCGGTCGGGTTTATTTTCAAAGGCGGGATATAAGGGAGATAGACCGGCGGCAACTGGCCCGGGAAGTGGGGATAGTTTTCCAGGACCCGGAAAAGCAGCTGGTGATGACCAGTGTTGAGGCTGAGATCGCCTTCGGCCTGGAAAATTTGGGTCTGACCCCGGCGGAGATGTCCCGGAGGGTGGCCGAAGTCTTGCATTTTCTCGACTTGACGGAGGTGAAACAAGAATTTACCGCGCAACTCTCCGGCGGGCAGAAGCAAAAACTGGCCCTGGCCGCCGTGCTGGCCATGCAGCCGCGGGTGCTGGTTTGCGACGAGCCCACCTCCCAGTTGGACCCGGTAGCGGCCGAGGAGTTTCTCAATCTCGCCAAACGGTTAAACGAGGAAATGGGCCTGACCATCATTCTAATCGAGCAACGGCTGGAACGCTGTTTTCACCTGGCCGACCGGCTAGTGTATATGGATGACGGCCAGATCATATACGAGGGGACGCCGGCGCAATTCGCCCGTTGGGCGGCCCCCAAGGAAATTCCCTTTATTCCTCCCGTGGCCCGCTTTTTTGCCGGCACCGGATTTTCTTCAATTCCCGTTACCGTCAAGGAAGGACGCCGGTTGCTGCGGTCCAATTTTAACATAATACAAGAGACCCCGGGTGAACCGGTTTGGCTGAAAACAAGCGGGGCGGCGTCCGGGAAGCAGCGGGTGATAAAAGGAAATCCCAAGGAACCGGTTTTATCCATGAGTAAAGTATGGTTCGCTTATCCCAATGGCAAAGAAGCCCTGCAGGATGTAAGTATGCAAATTGCTGTCGGTGAGCTGGTGGCTGTTTTGGGGGCCAACGGTGCCGGCAAATCCACCCTCCTGAAAACCATGGCCGGCCTGTTAAAACTTGGAAGAGGCCGGATGCTGGTCAAAGGCCGCGACCCGGGTAAAAACGGGAACCGGCCAGGGGACGGCAGGATTGCTTACCTTTCCCAGAATCCCAACGATTATCTTTTCCAGGATACGGTGGAGGAGGAACTGCTGTTTACCCTAAATAATTTCGGCCTGCCCGATGACGGCGTTGTTGATGAACTCCTGGCGAAGCTGGGCCTGGAACCCTGCCGACGGGTAAACCCCCGCGACTTAAGCGGCGGCGAGCGCCAGCGGGTTGCCCTGGCCTCCATCCTGGTAACCCGGCCCGCACTCCTGCTGCTGGACGAACCCACCCGGGGGATGGATTATCGCTTGAAAGACGAACTGGGAGCGTTGCTGACGGCCTTATGCAAGGAGGGAGCCGGCGTGGTCCTGGTCACCCATGACGTGGAGTTTGCGGCCGCCTACGCCACCCGGGTGCTGGTGATGGCTGCCGGCCGGGTCGTCGCCGATGGCCCCAAACACCAGGTTTTGGGCGAGTCGGTCTTTTATTCCACCCAGATTGGCAAGATGTGCCGCGGCTATGTGGACGGCGTCCTGACCTTACCGGAGGCCCTGGCCCGGCTGACACCTGTACAGCCGGCCAGGCAGGCGGTTTCGGGTTAAACCTGGCAAGATGCGCTCCTGGGGAACATCTGGTAACGGCAGCACCGGCCAAAAGGCTCCAGGCGAAGCCAGATAGCAAAATGCCTGAGGACTAATTAATGGAGGATAAATTACATGCTCTCTTACTGCCGGAAAATCCTGTTTCCGCTGGCCCTGGCGCTGATCCTGGGCCTGCTGCTAGCGAGTGTTAAGTTTAACGCCCTGCTTTGGGGCCAGGGGTGGGGGTTGCTCGCTTCGGTGATAATCATTATGGCCCTGGGCCTGCTGTACTGGGGCTTTGAACAGGGCCGGGTTTCTACCCGGGAAGTGGCCGTCATCGCCATGCTGGGCACCATTGCCGCCGTCGGCCGGGTTCCCTTTGCTGGCTTGCCCAATATCCAGCCGACCACCTTTATGGTGATTATTTCCGGTTTCGTTTTTGGATCGCGGGCCGGGTTTATGGTCGGATCTACTGCGGCCCTGGTATCTAACTTTTTCCTGGGTCAGGGCCCGTGGACGCCCTGGCAGATGTTTGCTTGGGGCCTGGCCGGCACCACGGCAGGGGCGATGAAGTTTATCTTACCCCATGCCGGTGTCAAGGCGATGACGGCATTTA